>SYAB01000344.1 GCA_005787665.1 Actinomycetota bacterium | reverse complement strand
GCCCGATGTTCCAGACCCTGCATCTGATGTTCGAGACGCAGTACAACGAACTGGCCCTCGCCGTCGACCTGATCGCCGAGCGGATCCGGGCACTCGGCGCCAAGGCTCCCGGCAGTTACTCGGAGTTCGCGGCACTGACCAGCATCACCGAGGGAGCCTCGACCTCGACCGCCACGGAGATGATCCGCGACCTGGTCGCCGGCCAGGAGGCGGTGGTCCGCACCGCGCGCACGCTCTTCCCGGTGGTCGAGGACGCCCACGACGAACCCACCGCCGACCTGTTGACCCAGCGGATGCAGGTGCGCGAAAAGACCGCCTGGAGGTTGCGCAGCCTGCTCGCCGAGTGAGCCGTGAGCGCCATCGTCGAATGCCCGCAATGCCGTCGGCGCAACCGGGTGCCCTCGGCGGCCACCGGTAGGCCGCGCTGCGCCCAGTGCCGGAACTGGCTGCCCTGGATCGTCGAGGCCGGCGACGGCGACTTCGCCGCCGCGGTGGACAACGCCCCGCTACCCGTGCTGGTCGATCTGTGGGCACCCTGGTGCGGGCCCTGTCGCACGCTGTCGCCGGCTCTGGAACACCTGGCCGCCGAGCGGGCCGGAAGCCTGAAACTCGTCAAGGTCAACGTCGACGACGCGCCCCGGACCGCACAGCGTTTCGGCGTCCAGGCCGTCCCCACCCTGCTGATCGCCCGGTCCGGCCAGGTGGTGGACCGTCGCTCCGGCGCGCTTCCCCTGGCGGCGCTGCGCACCTGGGTAGACCAGACCCTGGCCCCCTTACCACGTCGGGTTCAGCGCGTGACGAAAGCGACGACGGCGTCGGTGAACGCGTCGTTGTCGTCCCCGGCCGCGGTGTGGCCCGCGTCGGACAGTTCGACGAACTCCGCGCGCGGCACTTTGGCGAGGAAATCCGCCACCCCTTCGGGACTGACCACGTCGGACAGTCTTCCCCGGATCAGCAGGATCGGGATCTGTAGTTCGATCGCGTCCTTCTCGAGTTCGTCGATGTCGACGAAACGGTGGTCGTTGGAGGTGACGAACGCCGGATCCCAGTGCCAGTGCCACCGGCCGTCCCGTTGTCTCAGGTTCTTCGTGAGTCCGTCGAGATTGCGGTCGCGCCGGCGGTGCGGCAGGTAGGCCGCAATCGCATCGGCGGCATGCTCGAGGCTTTCGAAACCGTGCACGTGGCGCCCCATGAAGTCGCGGATCCGGGCTGTTCCCTCCGACTCGAATCGGGGCACCACGTCGACCAGTACCAGCTTGGTGATGATCTCCGGTCCGGCCCGGCGTGCGGCCGCGATCCCGGTCAGCCCGCCCATGCTCGCCCCGATCAGCACCACCGGCCGGCCGATCTGATCGAGGACGGCCGCGACATCGCGGGCGAAGGCGTCGACGGTGTACTCCGCACCCGGCGCGCGGTCGCTGTCGCCGTGCCCGCGGGCATCGAGTGCCACGACGTGGAAGCCGTGGTCCGCCAGCGCCTGCCCGGTGTTCTTCCAGGAGAACCGGTTCTGGCCGCCGCCGTGCAGCATCAGGATCGCCGGTCGCCCGGGGTCGGCGTCGCGGTTCCACTCCTCGCCCACCAGGGTCAACGAGTCGTGGCCGAGGAACTGCACGGTGTGCACGCCCACGGTCACCTCCTCTCCGGCGGGTGTGCGCTGAACGTTACCGGCGGGGCCGGACGGTAGCCTTTCGCCCCAGTGCGGACGAGGAGCCCGTGCCGTCGAAGGAGTCGCCGTGGCCGACCAGCCAGACGAACCCGCCATGCCGGGCGATCCGCCCGCCGCGGTGACGGTGACCACCGCGGAGGCGTCGGACCCGCGGGTGCGCCGGGCGATCGGCGCGGCGCTGGTGGCTCTCGTGGCGATGACCGGATGGCTGGGCTGGCGCGATCTCGAGGTGCGCGGCCTCGAGCGCGAGCGTGCCGCGATGGTGCAGGCGGGACGCGCGGGCCTGAAGGCCCTGACCACGGTCGATCACCAGCGGGTCGACCAGGACGTGCAGCGGATCCTGGATGTCTCCACGGGACGTTTCCGCGATGATTTCGCCGCCGGGGCCGACTCGTTCAAGGCTGCCGCCCGTGAGGCGCAATCCACATCGGTGGGCACTGTCACCGAGGCCGGTTTCGAGTCCGGCGCCGGTGACTCCGGTCGCGTGCTGGTCGCGATGACCGTCATGACGTCCAACCGGGGCGCCCCCGAACAGCAGCCCAAGGCCTGGCGGACCCGCGTCACGGTGACCAGGGACGGCGAGGAGTTCAAACTCGCCGCGGTGGAGTTCGTCCCGTGAGCACCCTCGACCGGCCGCGGTCGCTGGCGGCGGCGGTCTTTGCGCTCGTGGTCCTCACCGCCGCGGTCTGGTTGGTGACGGACTCGTCGTCGCGGCGCGCGGGGCTGCGGTCCGGTGACCAAGCCGTTCAGGCCGCCCAGGAATCGGTGGCCGCCATCCTGAGCTATCGCCCCGAGACCGCGGAGCGGGATCTCGAGGCCGCCGCGGGCGCGCGGTTGACCGGGCGCTTCCTCGACGACTACACCCAGTTGATCCGAACCGTCGTGGTGCCCAACGCCACCCAGCGGAGCGTCACCGCCGCGGCGCGGGTGCCCGCTGCCGCCGTGGTGTCCGCCGACGGTGAACACGCGGTCGTACTGGCCTACGTCGACCAGACGATGACGGAGGGCACGCAGGCTCCGACACAGACCAACTCCACCGTCCGGGTCACCATGGAGTTGGTCGACGGACGGTGGCTGATCTCCGGCTTCGAGCCCATCTGAGAAGGGGAGTGCTGATGAGCGAGCCGCGCTGGATCGACGTCGCGGCACCGACTGTGCAACTGCGTGCCCTGACCTGGGGGCCGACCGACGGCCCGATTGCCTTGTGCCTGCACGGGTTTCCCGACACTGCTTACGGATTCCGGAAGCTCGCACCGCACCTGGTGGCTGCAGGTTACCGGGTGATCGCACCGTTCATGCGCGGCTACGTCCCCTCCTCGCTGCCATCCGACCGTGCCTACCACCTCGGTGCGCTGATGGACGACGCACTGCAGGTGCTGGCGGCGAGCAACCCCGGGGCCGCCGACGTGGTGATCGGCCACGACTGGGGTGCGGTCGTCGCCACCGGTCTGGCGGCGATGCCGGACAGCCCGTTCCGTAAGGCCGTGGTGATGTCGGTGCCCCCTTCGGCGACGCTGCGCGCCGGGAGCCCGAAGCTGTTGCGGCTGGTGCCGCGCCAGCTGCTGCGGAGCTGGTACATGGGTTACTTCCAGCTCCCCTTCGCCCCGGAGCGCTCGGAATCCTGGATCGTGCCGTTGTTGTGGCGGCGCTGGTCGCCCGGCTATGACGCCACCGAGGATCTGCGCCATGTCGACGCGGCGATCGGAGCGCCCGACCGCTGGCGCGCCGCGCTCGGCCCTTATCGGGCGACGCTGCGCAACTACCGGCCGCCGGATCGCTACCGCGAACTGCACCGCTGGTGGACGGAGCCGCCGCGGCTTCCCACGCTGTATCTGCACGGCGGCGAGGATGGCTGCATGACGGCGGGGTTCACGCCCTACGTGCGCGCCGCCCTGCCGTCCGGCAGCGCGGCCCTCGTCGTCGGGCGGGCCGGGCATTTCCTGCACCTCGAGCAGCCCGCCGAGGTCGGCCGGCGGATCGTGGAGTTCCTCGGTCCGTGATGGCGGCGGTCGATGCGCAGCTGCTCTGGCTCGCGGGCAAGGTTCGAAACGATCAGTTCCTGCTCTATGCCTTCGGAGGCGTCCCCGCCGACGTGGACGCTGCCGTCGCCGAGGTGCGCCGCCGCGCCCGGAACTGTCCCGAAATGGGCCTGCGTGCCGTCGATGACAGCCGATGGCGCTACCCCCGGTGGGAGCCGGGGCCGATCACCGACGCCGAGTTCAGCGTGCACGGCGGCGCCGAGCGGGACTGGCAGGACTGTCTGGACGCGGTGTCGGGGCTGCCGCAGCTCGACAGCACCACGATGCCCTGGCGGCTCCACGTCTTCCCTGGCGTATTCGGCATCCCGAACCCGGTAGCCGCGCCGGTGGACGCAGGCTCGGTGGTGATCGTCCAGATCTCCCACGCCTTGGGCGACGGCACCCGGTCGGCATCGCTTGCGGGCATGCTGCTGGGCAGAACATGGCCGCTGCCACCCGTCGGCCCACCGGATCGCGGGAGCCTGCCGTGGCGGGCCGCGGTCGCCGCGCAGGCGCATCGGCGACTGCAGCGCGATATCGAGGCCGGCCGCATGCCCCCACCAGCCGCGCCGCGCCCGGCCCTGAGCGTCAACGCCGGTCCTCGCCGGGAGGCGGTGGTCCGCACCCTGGTGATCGACCGCGCCCGGCTGGGGGGCACCACCGTCACGGTGGCCGCGCTGGTGGCCGTCGCCAACGCGCTCGGCGGATACCTCGCCGATCACGGTGAGGACGTCAGCCGGCTCGGCGCGGAGGTTCCGATGTCCAAGGGCGGAGAACGTAAGTCACACAACAACTTTCGCAACTGCGGTATCGATCTGCGCCCGGATCTGGCCCCGGATCTGCGCGCCGAGAGTATCTCGGCGCAGCTGGCCACCCACCGTCGCCGCGGCGCGCACCCTGCGACGCGGGCCTCGGCCGCGGCGTTCGATGCCGTGCCGGCGGCGGTGCTGCGCTGGGGCGTCGGCCTCTTCGATCCGGCCGTGCGCCCGAGCGCCGTGTCGGGTCACACGGTGGTCTCCAGCGTCAACCGCGGACCGGCCGATCTGTCCTTCGGTGGGCATGGGGTCATCCTGACCGCGGGGTACCCGGCGCTGTCGCCGGTGATGGGCCTGACCCACGGTGTGCATGGCATCGGTGACACCATCGCGATCAGCGTCCACGCCGACCCGGCCGCCGTGGATATCGGGGACTACCTCGACCGGCTCGCCGATGCCCTGGGTTGCCAGCCGTGATGGCTCGCCTCCCTCGGCGAGCAGACACAAACTTGCGCTTTTCCGCGGCGTTTCGCGCAACTAAGTGTCTGCTCGCGGATATGAAGGGGTCATGGGATTTCTCAAGCAGGAAGTGCCTGTCGTCGACTTCGACGAGTGGAGCAAAGGCACCCGCGCCGAGAAGATCCGTCCGATGGCCAAACACTGGGCGGAGGTCGGCTTCGGCACCCCGGTGGCACTGCACCTCTTCTACGTCCTGAAGATCCTGGCCTATATCGGTGTCGCGATCCTGTTCGCGCTGGCCACCCGCGGCATCGACGGACTGGGCACGATCGGGCAGTGGTGGACCGAGCCGATCGTCTTCCAGAAGGTGGTGCTCTACACCATGCTCTTCGAGGTCGTCGGCCTCGGCTGCGGCTTCGGTCCGCTGAACAACCGGTTCTTCCCGCCGATGGGATCGGCGCTGTACTGGTTGCGGCCCAACACCATCCGGCTGCCGCCATGGCCGCAGCGGGTTCCGCTCACCAGGGGGGACAACCGCCAACCCGTCGACGTGCTGCTGTACGGCGCCCTGCTGGTGATGTTGGTCGTGGCACTGCTCTCCGACGGCACCGGGCCGAACCCGGCGCTGGGCACCGAGATCGGACTGCTGCCGGCCTGGCAGTCGTGGACGATCCTGGCCCTTCTCGCACTCGCAGGTCTTCGGGACAAGGTCATCTTCCTGGCCGCCCGCGGCGAGGTCTACGCGCCGTTCGTCGTCGCCTTCCTGTTCAGTGGGCTGGATGTGATCGTCGCGGCGAAGCTGGTGTGCCTGGTGATCTGGATCGGTGCGGCGACCTCCAAGCTCACCCGGCATTTCCCGTTCGTGATCTCGACGATGATGTCCAACAGCCCGGTGGTCCGGCCCAGGGCGCTCAAACGTGCCTTCTTCAAACGTTTCCCCGACGATCTGCGCCCCGGTTGGCCGTCCACGGTGCTCGCCCACGTCAGTACCGCGATCGAGGGGCTCGTGCCGTTGGTGCTGTTCTTCTCCCACGGTGGCTGGCCGACGGTGGTGGCGGCGACCGTCATGGTCTGCTTCCACCTGGGCATTCTCAGCGCGATCCCGATGGGGGTGCCGCTGGAATGGAACGTCTTCATGATCTTCTGTGTGCTGTTCCTCTTCGTCGGCCACGCGGAGGTGGGCTTGGGTGATATGACGACCCCGCTGCCGCTGATTCTGTGTGCGGTGATGGCCGCCGTGGTGATCGCAGGAAATCTGATGCCCCGCAAGATCTCCTTCCTGCCGGGCATGCGGTACTACGCGGGCAACTGGGACACCACCCTGTGGTGCATCACGCCGTCGGCCGAGGCCAAGATCAACGCTGGACTCGTCAGCATCGCGAATATGCCGGCCGCGCAGTTGGAGAAGTTCTACGGCAGCAAGGAGGCCGCGCAGATCCCGATCTACATGGGGTACGCGTTCCGCGGCTTCAACACCCATGGCCGGGCGCTGTTCACCCTGGCGCACCGGGCCATGGCCGGACAGAACGAGGACGATTACTCCGTCACCGACGGAGAGCGCATCTGCAGCACCGCGCTGGGGTGGAATTTCGGCGACGGGCATTTGCACAACGAGCAACTCATCGCCGCGATGCAACGGCGCTGCGGTTTCGAGCCCGGCGAGGTGCGGGTGGTGCTGCTGGACGCCCAGCCGATCCACCGGCAGACCCAGCAGTATCGGTTGGTTGACGCCGCGGCGGGGGAGTTCGAACGGGGTTCGGTGAACGTCGCCGATATGGTCGGCAGCCAGCCCTGGCATGACGACATTCCGGTGCACGTCAGCACCCCGAAGACCCCAGGTTGACCAAACGGTTGGTTGGTCTGTCAGAATCGAGTCCTACCCACAAGTGAGGAGAACGCCATGGCGGAAGCGGTCATTGTCGAGGCAGTGCGCGCACCGGTCGGCAAGCGCAACGGCGGACTGTCCGGTGTGCACCCGGCTGAACTCTCGGCACAGGTGCTCGGCGGCCTGGCCGAGCGGGCCGGGATCGACCCCGAGATCGTTGACGACGTCATCTGGGGATGCGTCATGCAGGCCGGGGAGCAGGCCCTCGACATCGCCCGCACCGCGGTGCTGACCGCAGGCTGGCCCGAGACCATCCCCGGTGTGACAGTCGATCGGCAATGCGGATCCAGCCAGCAGTCGGTGCACTTCGCCGCGGCCGGCGTGGTGGCCGGCCACTACGACGCGGTGATCGCCGGCGGTGTGGAGTCGATGTCGCGAACCCCGATGGGCGCCTCGCTGGCCAACGGCGGCAACCCCTACTCGGCGCGTTTCAAGGCGCGCTACGACCGCACCCCCAACCAGGGCATCGGCGCGGAGATGATGGCCGCCAAGTGGGGCCTGACCCGCACCATGCTCGACCAGTTCTCGCTGGACTCCCATGAAAAGGCCGCCAAGGCACAGGATTCCGGCGCCTTCGACGATCAGATCGTCGGCATCAAGGATCAGGATGGCAACCTCGTGTTCAAAGACGAGGGCATCCGCCGCGGCACCACACTGGAGAAGATGGCCCAACTCAAGCCGGCCTTCTCCGAGGACGGTGTAATCCACGCCGGTAACTCCTCGCAGATCTCAGACGGATCGGGGGCACTGCTGTTCATGTCGGCGGAGAAGGCGAAGTCGTTGGGCCTCAAGCCACTTGCCCGCGTTCACACCGCGGTGCTGGCGGGTGCCGACCCGGTGATGATGCTGTCCGCGCCGATCCCGGCCACCCAGAAGGCGCTGTCGCGCTCCGGGCTGAGCGTCGACGATATCGGGGTGTTCGAGGTCAATGAGGCCTTCGCCCCGGTTCCGATGGCCTGGCTCAAGGAGATCGGTGCCGACGAGAGCAAGCTCAACCCCAACGGCGGCGCGATCGCGCTGGGTCACCCCCTCGGCGGCT
>SYAB01000343.1 GCA_005787665.1 Actinomycetota bacterium | reverse complement strand
GGCGGCTCGGGCTCGGGCTCGGGCTCGGGTTCAGGCTCGGGCTCGGGTTCGGGTTCCACGGGGGTCTTCACACCACGCGGCTCAGTGAGCGGGGCATCGGAGTCCGTCGGCTCCATGGGTTCGCCGAGAACCACCCCCCGGGCCGGGGCGCCCCGAACCGCCGGCGCGGGCCCACGCCGGATGCCACCGGTCATCGCCACGGTCACGCCGCCGATGACGAAGAACCAGAAGAACACGCCGGGCCCGAAGGTCGCCTGATCCACCCCGACATGGCCGAAGTTGCCCAGTTGACCGGCACCGGCCGCGGCCAGCAACGCCAGTCCGACCGCGGCGAGCAGCGCGGCGACCGCCAGTTTGGCGTAGGCCAAGGCCAACGGCAGCGGTCGTCGCGCGCATTGCTGGCCGATCGCCACCCCGGCCGCGGCGCCGACGATCAGCAGGGCCACCCAGACCGGTCCCAGCGGCGGCGTCGGGGCCGCCGCCAGGATCGGCAGCGCCGGGATGTCGCCCCCGAACACCGTGAAGGCACTGAACGTCGCGAAGCCGATGTGTGCGCTGGAGCCCACCGCCACCGCCGACGCGCCGAGCACCACGTTGGGCAGGTACAACAGCGACAGCAGGCTCAGGCTGAGTTGGCCGAAAAACGAGTCGGTGATACCGAACAACTCGTGCATGGTCCCCCAGTGCACGACCAGCGACGCCGCCACCACCGCGCCCGACAGCGCCAGTAGCGTCGCCGCTCCGATCAGCGCCGGACGCACGGCGTCGGTCAGCCAACCGGGCAGGCCCAGCCTGGGCAGCACCCGGCCCCGCACCGAGGAACCCACCCCGATCGCCGCGCCGAGTCCGTGCACCGCCAGCACACCTCCGAAGGCCGGCAGGGCGCTCGGGGTCTGCAGTGCGGTGACCACCGACGCGGCGTCGTGGACGACGGCCAGCGCCAGCGCGGCGATGAACAGCGGACCGCCCAGCGCCGACGCCACGATCCAGCGAATGACGAACCAGGATCCCCGCGCAGGGGTGATCTGGGCGGTGCTGCGCGCGGTCGCCCACACCATCAGGGCGGCCGGCGCCAGCGGCAGTACGCCGAGTTGCTGGCCGCCGATGGTGATGGGGACCAGATGCACCGCCAGCCACATGCTGGCGACCGCACCGAAGGTGCCGGTCAGGTCGCTGTTGGCGACCACCAGTTGCACCAGAACGGCGGCCGCGATGACGGCCAGGGCCACCAAAGACGGGCCGAAGGCGACCCGTACCAGATCACGGGGCTGCGGGGCGCCGGTCGCCGACGGGACCCTGCCCACCATCGGTGTCACTGCTCAGACGTGGACCGCTCGATCAGGACGATGTCGAACCGGGTGACGGCTCGGCCGGCGGCTGCGTGGTCGCCGTCGATGGCGGGGGCTGGTAGCTCGGGAACCCCGTCGGCGGGGTGTCCGGGGCGCTGGTGTCCGGACCCGCGGCGGCACCTGCCGGGTACCCGCCCGGGTAGGGCGTCGGGTAGCCGGGGCGCTGGCCGGGCTGGCCGGGCTGGCCGTAGTAACCCTGCTGAGGCGGCCCGTACTGGCCGTAGGGCTCATAGCGCGGGCGAGGGGCCGGCGCGCTGATGGCGCCGGCGTCCAGGAGCAGAGCCCCCGTCGCGGCAACCGCCTGGAGCAGGGTGAACGCCAGAACAAGCCACAGCGCCCAGCCGACGGAGAAACCACTCGGCCGGTTGACCACCTGACCGATCACCAGCAGCAAGCCGAGCACCGCCGTCACGGCGATGATCGCGACGTAGTTCCGCGACTTCGGCAGCAGGCTCGCCGCCGCCAGCAGCGAGGCGAGCAGAGCGGCGACGGTCCAGTAGCTCAGTCCGCTCGCGGTGAACTCCGCCCCACCGAACGGGCCGATGTCGGTGTTGATGCTCAGCAACGGGCCGAAACTGGCGAGATAGGCGGCCAGGCCGAGAACCAGGACGGCCACCGTGAGGTAGACGGGCGTCTTGGAGGGTCCGGGCGCGGCCACGGGAGCGGGCGCGGGGTAGGACGGGCCCACCGGTCCGCCGTAACCGCCGGTCTGCTGCGGTGCCGGGTAGCCCGGGTTGGTGGGCGGGTAGGTCATGGTCTCTCCTCACAGGTGACGGACCTGACGTCCGCGATCCAACGCTATCGCACGGCGCCGCGCCGGCGGCCCACCGCGGGCGTGTCACCAGACTTGTCCGGCAAGCTAGAACACGTTCTAATTCAGGGCATGGATCACGGGCTTGTCCTCTTCACCAGCGACCGCGGGATCACACCGGCGGCGGCGGCCAGGCTCGCCGACGACCACGGCTTCGCCACGTTCTACGTCCCCGAGCACACTCACATCCCGGTCAAGCGGACGGCCGCCCACCCCACGACCGGGGACGAGTCGCTACCCGATGACCGTTACATGAGGACTCTCGACCCCTGGGTGAGTCTGGCCACCGCCGCCGCCGTCACCTCCCGGGTGCGGCTGTCGACCGCGGTCGCGCTTCCGGTCGAGCACGATCCGATCAGCTTGGCGAAAACCATTGCCACCCTTGACCATCTGTCCGGCGGCCGGGTCAGCGTGGGGGTGGGATTCGGCTGGAACACCGATGAACTCGCCGACCATAAAGTGCCGCCGGGCCGCCGGCGCACGATGCTGCGCGAGTACATCGAGGCGATGCGGACCCTGTGGACCGACGAGGAGGCGTCTTACCAGGGCGAGTTCGTGCATTTCGGACCGAGTTGGGCGTGGCCGAAGCCGGTCCAACCGCATGTCCCGGTCCTGGTCGGCGCCGCGGGCACCGAGAAGAACTTCCGCTGGATCGCCAAGAACGCCGACGGCTGGATCACCACACCGCGCGACTTCGATATCGACCTGCCGGTGCGGATGCTGCAGGACACCTGGGCCGCCGAGGGCCGCGAGGGGGCGCCGCAGATCGTCGCGCTCGACTTCAAGCCGGTCGCCGAGAAGTTGGAGCACTGGGCCCAGATCGGGGTCACCGAGACGCTCTTCGGGCTGCCGGACAAATCGCCCGATGAGGTGGCCGCCTACGTCGAACGGCTGGCGGGCAAGCTCGCGGCGATGGTCTGACCCGAGCGCGAGCAGACGCGGGAGACCCGGAAATCCCCGCGTGTCGGGGTCCGTAGTGTCTGCTCGCGGGGGTTGGGGGCCTCGGACGGGGGTCTCGGACGGAGAGGGACCTCAGGCCAGGGCGGCACGGTTGGCGGTGTCGGCGGCCTGCACCCGGATGCGCGCGCCCAGGGGGTCGCCCTCGCTCATCAGCTCCAGCAGGCCGGGATCGTCGACCAGGGCGAGGAATCGACTGCCGTCAGCGTCGAGGCGGCCGACGACGATGCCGGTTCGCACCGGCCAGTCGTACCGAACGGTGTAGGTCTCGACGGTGCCGCTGCCCTCGGCCCTCCGGGTCACCGGGGTCGTCGGCCGGGCGGCGACCTCGGCACGCAGCGCGGCGCCGTTGTCCGGCACCCAGTCGGCGGCGACCGTGGAGTACACCCCGACCGAGTACTTGCTGATGATGCCGCCGTTGGCCCCCACCAATCCGAATGCGCCCGGGGCGCGGCGCATCGCGTGCACCGTCTCGGCGATCGCATGCAAGGAGTAGCTGTTACCGGGTCCGCCGAAATACGGCAGTCCTCCGGTCAGGGTCAGCCCCCGCGGATCGTCGGTGGCCAGCCCGGTGCCGTCGCAGATGGTGAACACCGGCACCGGGAAACAGCTGTACAGGTCGAAGGTCGCGATGTCCTCCAGCGACGTACCCGCGGTCCGAAGCGCCTCGCGCACCGCGAGTACCGACGCCGAACTGTTGCTCAGGTCGGCGCGATCCAGCAGGGGCTGGTCCACCAGATCGGCATGGCCGCGCAGGTACACCCAGTTGTCCTGGGGCACCCCGAGACGCCGGGCGGCCGCCACCGACATCAACACCGCCGCCGCCCCCTGATTCACCTGGTCGCGAGCGACCAACAGTCGCGGGTAGGGATCGCAGATCATCCGATTGCCGTCGTCGACGGTCAGGATCTCGGCGACCGTGCGCTCGACGGGCGAGGCCGAAAAAGGATTGTGCGCAGCGACTTTCGACAACGGTGCGAACAGCTCGGCCATCGCGCGGCGGTACTCGGCGACCCCGAGCCCGACCCGGCCCCGGCGGGCGTTCTCGAGCAGGCCGTACTGGGCCGGCGCGCCGACCAGCCCGTGCGCCACCGTGTAGTCGTCGAACAGACCCTCGTACCCGTAACCCCGGTCCTCGAGTTGACCCTCGACCGTCTCGGAATGGTCCGGCTTATCGTCGCGCTTGGCGAAATAGCGCAGTGTGGAACCGTTCTCGGAACCGACGACCATCACCACGTCGGCCTCGCCGGACGCGATCAGCCCGGCGAACTCGGTGAGTGCGCGCTGCGGGCCTTGTCCGCCAATGGGTTCGAGCACCGCACGGACCGGCGACGCGCCAACACGGGAGGCCACCGAGCGCGGGTAGTTGCTCGAACAACCCAGCGGAGCCATACCCCGGCCGGAGATCTCGAACTGCCGGATGCCGACCACGGTGTCGACGGCCGTCGCCACGGCGGCGGCCGAGCCGGTGTCCCGCAGCGCGGCGCCCGCCGCCGCGGCCGCCAGTTCCACCGAGGACATGCCCCGGTAATCCGCATCGCCGATGTTCTCGCTGAACTGCCCGACACCGACGATCACCGGTGTGCGCGGATCGACGCTCACCAACCCCACCCCCACTCGGCGAGCAGACAGAAAGGACCCCGACACGCCGGGCGGAGGGGGCCCTTTCTGTCTGCTCGCGCGGGAGCGGGGGTCACAGGCCCTTCAGGATCTCCCGGGCCAGTTCGGCGGTCGCCGACGGGGTCTTGCCGACCTTGACACCGGCCGCTTCGAGGGCTTCCTTCTTGGCGGCCGCCGTACCCGAGGAACCCGACACGATCGCCCCGGCGTGGCCCATGGTCTTACCCTCCGGCGCTGTGAAACCCGCGACGTAGCCGACCACCGGCTTGGTGACGTTGGCCTTGATGTAGTCGGCAGCGCGCTCTTCGGCATCGCCGCCGATCTCACCGATCATCACGATGAGTGTGGTCTCCGGATCCTGTTCGAATGCCTCGATGGCGTCGATGTGGGTGGTGCCGATGACCGGGTC
>SYAB01000342.1 GCA_005787665.1 Actinomycetota bacterium | reverse complement strand
GGCCGCCGGCTCCACCGGGGCGGCCGGGTCGACAGGGGCGGCCGGGGCCGACGGCGGAGGAGGACCCTCACCGGCGGGGGCCTCGTCGCGGGCCGCGGCGTCCTCGCCGACCGCCGCCTCCGGGTCCAGCGGGACCTCCGGCTCGAAGGGTGCCACCGGGGCGGCCGGGATCACCGGCGGAGCAGGTTCCAGCGGCGGATTCTGCGGCGCGGCGTCGGCGACGGGCTCGGTGTTCATCTCCGCAGCCTCGACCGGGAGGTACATGTGGTTGGTGAACTGGGGCTGGTAGGCGCCCCCGCCACCGACCTTCACCCCGGCGCCGCTTTCGCCGCTGGAGACCGGGGTCCCGTCGGGAAGGGTGACGGCGGCATGACCGCCGTTCCAGCCGATGACGACCGAATTGGGTGCGGTCCCGTAGTGGAATCCGCGCGCCAGCAACGCCGGCTCGATATTGCCGGTGTTGAACCTGCTGCCGAAAGCCGGTCGGCCGGAGGCCACGTTGGCCACCCAGGATGCCAGCCCGGAGCAATCCGTCCCGGCGGGCGAGTCACCACCGGAGATGTACGGCGTGCCCGACACTTGCGAAATAAGCGACATCAATGCCGCGAGAGCAAACATGACAACCACGCTAACAACGGCATCGTTGGCATCCCAAAGTCTGTGTCGGGACTCACTTTTCAGTGTGTTAACCCTGCATAGGATGCAAAAAGCTGTTTTGCCACAACCGATTACGAGGGGTGAGATTCTACCGAGACAGCAAAGTGCCCTTCTAACAGTGACTTTAACGCTGCCGTGTCCCGGTCGTGACGTCGTGCCGGGCAATCGGCAACCTCTGCCGAACGGTCGCCGGGCTTTTGCCGGGGTGTTCCCGGTCACACCGCGACGGTGGCCCGCCGGCGGGAGGTCCGAGGCACCGTCGGGCAGGATGGCCGCATGCGGAAACACCTCACGTGCCCGACCGTGGTCTCCGGCGGCTGATCCGATGCGGGCACTGGTGCAGCGGGTGACGGCAGCCACCGTATCGGTGGAGGGGGTGGCGGTCGCATCCATCACACCCCGGAGCCAGGGGTTGCTCGTCCTGGTCGGGGTGAGGCATGACGATACGCCCGAGACCGCCCGACGGATGGCCGAAAAGCTCTGGCGGCTGCGCATTCTGGACGACGGGAAGGCAGCCGCCGATATCGGTGCCCCCATCCTCGTGGTCAGCCAATTCACCCTGTACGCCGATACGGCAAAGGGCCGCAGGCCCTCGTGGAACGGCGCCGCACCGGCCTCCTCGGCGCAACCGGTGGTCGACGCCGTGGTGGCGGCACTGGCGGAGATGGGCGCCCAGGTCGCGACCGGGGTCTTCGGCGCCCATATGCAGGTCGAATCGATTAACGACGGCCCCGTCACGGTGATGCTCGAGTTGTAGATCCGGCGCGTGCGATTTGTTACCGAACCGCGTTCCGGGATCGGCCGTCGGCGTGGGAAAGTGAAGCCTTATGCACACGCACAGCTTCGTCACCTATGAGGAATTCGGTCGCCGGTTCTTCGAGGAGGCGGTCACCGAGGAGCGTGTTGCGGCGGCCTTCGCCGAGATCGCCGGGGGGGACGTCGAGATGGGGCCGATGGCCCAGGGGCCGGGCGGGCTGGCCAAGGTCACCGCCAGGGTCAAGATCCAGCAACCGCACGTTCGGCGCAGTCTGGGCGACACGATCACCTTCGCGGTACGCATTCCCTTGGTGATCGAGCTGATCGTGGACCTTCGCCTGGACAAACAGCGGTTCATCGTCGACGGCGACATCGCCCTGCGCGCCACCGCGCGTGCCGCCGAGCCGCTGCTGATCGTGATCGATGTGGCCAAGCCGCGGCCGTCCGACATTTCGGTGCATGTGACGTCGAAGTCGCTGCGGGGTGAGATCGTCCGGCTCATCGGAGGTGTCGACACCGAGATCCGCCGCTTCGTGGCCGCCTACGTCGCCGAGGAGATCGACAGTCCCGCTTCCCAACAGGCCAAGATCATCGACGTGGCCACCCAGGTGGCCAGCGCCTGGGACGCCGGCTGACCCCGCGGCACGCGGGCCTACAAATCCAGCTCCAAGTGGCCGCCGGCGGGCGCCCGTGACACGCAGGTCAGCATCAGACCGCTGTCACGCTCGACATCGGTCAGCAACGTATCCCGATGCTGCACAACGCCGCTGCGCACCCGGGTGCGGCAGGTGCCGCAGAAACCCTGCTGACAGGAGTACGGGGGGTTGATGCCGGCGGCTCGCAACGCACTGAGCAGAGTCTCGTCGGCCGCGACGTTCACCCGGGCAGCACCCACCGTGACGGTGAACGGTGCGCCATCGGCCACCGGCGCTGCCGCGAACCGCTCGACATGCAGCTCGACATCGTCGCGCCCGATCAGCCGCTGCTGGATCACGGCCAGCATGTCAGGTGGCCCACAGGCGTAAACCGTTGTACTGGAGGGACATTCGCCGAGCAGATCGTCCGCGCCGGGAACACCGTGAACATCGTCGGTGCGAATCTCGATCCGCTGTCCGAATCGGCGGACCTCATCGACGAAGGGGATGGAGTCCGCACTCCGGCCGAGGTAGACTATCGACCAGTCCACCCCGAGCCGCCGGGCCAACTCCAGCATCGGCAGGATCGGGGTGATGCCGATACCCCCGGCGATGAAGCGAATCCGGCGGGCGGGGGATCCGTAGCCGGGAACGCTGAACGGAAAAGCGTTACGAGGACCACTGGTGCTCACGACGGACCCGACCGGCAGTGCGTCGTGCACCTCCACCGAACCCCCGCCGCCGCCGGGAATCCGGCGTACCGCGATCCGGTAGGCGTCGGATCGGCCGGGGTCGCCGCACAGCGAATACTGCCGAACCCGTCCGCTGGGCAGGTGGATGTCGAGATGGGCGCCGGGGTGCCAGGGTGGCAAACGGGATCCGTCCGCGGCGGCCAGGGTGAGTGCCACGACGTTCTCGTCGCGGGCGACCAGGGTCCGCTCGCGCACCTGCAGGAAGACGGTGTGGTCGCGAACCGGCGGGGGAGCCTTGCGCCTCAGCCCGGTGAGCGCCCACATTCCGGTGATCGCGGCGTCGACCACACCGAGCAGCGGAATGGGGGCCGCGCGCAGCCGATGCAGCACCATCTAGGCGTGCGCGGCGCGCGCGGCCGGAGAGGTGGCCAGGTATGCGACCGCCTGCGCGGTGGAACCGACCTCCAGCGGCGAGTAGTCGCGGCGGAAATAGGTCGCCGTCGTCCGGCCGAACAGGGTGCTGAACTTCGGCAGCAACCGCAACTGGGCATCACGCATCCGCAGGCGCTCCATGCGCCACCAGCTCATCCGGGCCTGCGGGTCAGTGCGACACAGGTAATAGGTGGCGCGTTCGAAGAAGGAATACATCAGCGCCATCGCCAACGCCATGGCGCGGATCCGGGCCAGATAGCTGTCATTGAAGTAGGTGGCGACGTCATGCGCCACACAGCGGTGTTCGACCTCTTCGCTGCCGTGCCAACGGAACAGGTCGACCATGGTCGGGTCCGCGCCGAAGTCGTCCCAGGCGCAGTTGAGGGCGAAGTCACCGAGCACCGCGGTGTAGTGCTCCAGTCCGGCGATCAACCACAGCCGCTCGCACAGCTGGTGATGCCGTCGCCGTGGGTCGCTGGACGTGCTGGGCGCCAGCACCTTGCCGACGATGTACTCGACCTGCTCGAGGATGGGCCTCGGGTCGACCCCCTGGCGTTCCATGAACTCGTGCAGGGCCCGCTCATGGGTATCGGCGTGGACGGCCTCCTGGCCGATGAAGCCGCGCATGTCCTCGGCGAGTCGCTCGTCGCCGACCAACGGGAGCGCCTCGTTGTAGGTGGCGACGAACCAGCGCTCAGCGGCCGGCAGCACGACATTGAGCAGGCTCACCATGTGGGACGCAACGGGATGGCCCGGAATCCAGTGCAGCGGCGACGCCGAGACGTCAAAGTTCACCCTGCGGGCCTGAATCTGAACCGGCCCCGGATCGACTTCGTCGGGGAAACGGCGGGGACGCAACATGGCACACCTCCCGATTCGCGCTACCCGGATTCTAAACGGTCGGGCAACGGGGCGGGCTCAGCCCACGCGCGTCGGGGTGACCGTCACCACGCCCTGGGCTCCCGGCGTCGGGCGGCTACCGTCAGCGGCGGGGGCGCCCGGTGTGTTGGCCACCGAGGTGGCCACGGGTGCTTCCGGTTGGGCCTCCTCGGTGCAGTCCAGCATCAACTGCATCTTGCCGGAGTTGACGATCTTCTGACTGCTCACCAGGCACTGGCTCTGGGCGATGTCGCTACCGACCGATCCACCAAAGGAGGCGGCCACGCCCTGAGCACGCAGGATGGCCACCGCCTTGGCGTAGGGCTCACCGACGACGTTGAGCGTGCCACCGGCGACCGGGTCGGCGCTGCTCGCGCCCATCCCGAGTACGGCGGCGGCCGATCCGGCCAGCACCGCACCGCCCACGGCGGCCATCAGCTTCTTCACCTCGGCGATCCTCCTCGTGGTCGAAGATAGCGCAGCCCGCCCCGAACGGCCCTGTCCGAGGTCTATCGCCCCGAGGACCGGCAATCGTTTCAGAACCGCTGCCGGTCGCGTTCCTGCTCGACCACCGCATCCAGATCGACCAGGCGTTTCATCGCCGACACCGCCCGGGCGGTGCGCATGTTGGCGGCCAGTAGGTCGGCGTGGCGGTGCACGAAACCCCAGTAGCCGGCGGTGAAGGGACACGCGTCCGCACCCAACCGCTTCTT
This sequence comes from Actinomycetota bacterium, assembly GCA_005787665.1. The sequence continues at coordinate 5,646 of SYAB01000342.1, read as the reverse complement.
GGGGTCGAAACGGCACGACCGACAGTGATCGCTCATCGTGTTGAGGTAGGCCCCGCCCGAGGCGTACGGCTTGGTGGCCACCCGGCCGCCGTCGGCATACTGGCTCATCCCGATCACGTTGGGGGGCATCACCCAGGCGAAGCCGTCGACGAAGGTCGAGGCGAACCAGTCGGAGAGCGCGCCCGGGTCGTAGCCGCGCTGCAGGGCGTGGTTGCCCAGCACCATGAGCCGCTGGATGTGGTGGGCCCAGCCGCGGTCGCGGACCCCGGCGAGTGCCTGGCGCAGGCATTCCGCCTCGATCGCGTCGGCGTCCAGATCGGCCCACCAGTCCGGCAGCGCGGTATGCGCGCCGAGGTGGTTGCTGTCCCGGTAGTCCGGGCCGAAGTGCCAGTACAGCTGCCACATGTATTCGCGCCAGCCGAGAATCTGGCGGATGAAACCCTCCACCGCGGACAGCGGCGCGGTCCCGTCGCGGTAGGCCCGCTCGGCGGCGTGCACAGCGTCGAGAGGATGCAGGACGCCGAGGTTGAGCGGCACCGAGAGCAGCGAGTGCGCCATCGCCCAATCGGCGCCGAGCATCGCGTCCTCGTAGCGGCCGAACAGCGGCAACCGGTCGGAGACGAACCGGCGCAGCGCCTCAGCCGCCTCGGCAGGGGTCACCGGGAACAGCCGGGGCCCGTCACTGCCGACCGTGTCGATGCCCATCCGGTCCAGGTCGGCACGGACGCGCGCGTCGATCTCGTCTTCCTCGGGCCGATACGGCGGCGGGGCACTCAGCGTGGCCTGCCCCTTGGGGGGCGGCTCGCGGTTGTCGGCGTCGAAGTTCCAGCGGCCGCCGACCGGCTCGGTGCCGTCCATCAGGACCCCGAACCGGCGGCGCTGCTCGCGATAGAAATCCTCCATCCGGAACCGGGTGCGGCTCTTGCCGTCTGTCTGGCGGGCCCATTGGCGGAACTCGGATCGCGGCAGGGCGAAGGTGGGGGTGGGCAGGATGCCGGCGACCCGTCCCGCCCGGTGCAGGCGGTGCACGAACTCCTCGGCGGCGTGTGACGTCGGCTCATGCACCAGCACGGGACGGCCGAAGTCGCTCAGCGCCTCGGTGTAGGTGTCGGCCCGGATCAGGGTGGCTCGATCGCCGAGGTCAGCCTTCGCGTGGCGCAGCGCGGAGAGCACCACATGCAGCTTCTGACGGTGATATCGCCTGCGCCGCAGGGCCGAGGTGGCCTCCACCAGCAGAACCGGCCGACCGGCGTGTTCCCCGCCGTGGACATGCGGGCCGAGCTGATCGGCGAACAGCCACAGCGGGGTGTCCGGCTGCGGCATAGGGGGATCGTAGACCGGCGGTATTCGTCGCCGGACTCCACTACCATCCGCTGTTCAGGGGGCGGGTTTTCCCGCCCGATCCGCCGAGGGAAACAGGAGACCGCGTGGCACGTCTGCCGGCAACAACGTCGCTGATCGACCGGCTCCGATCGCTGGGATTCCAATCGAAGCTGCTGATCATGCTGCTGATCGTCAGCGTGCTCTCGGTGCTGATCGCCGGACTGATCGGCTACACCTCGGGAACCGACTCGCTGCGCGAGGCCGAGTATCGCCGCCTGACCCAGCTGCGGGAGTCACGGGCCCGGGAGATCACGGCCTTCTATGAGTCGATCACGGACTCCGCGACCGTCTTGACCCACAGTTCCTCGACCATCGACGCCGTGCGGGCGTTTGGCCCGGCCTTCGATGAGTTGCAGAAGACACCCCTGCCCGCCGGTGCGCAGGAGGCGGTGGCCGGCTACTACGCCACCGTGTTCGGCCCGGAGCTGTCCAAGGGCACCGGCCAGCCGGCCGACCCGGTGCTGTTCAAACCGACCTCGAATGCCCAGACCTACCTGCAGAACGCCTACACCGTGCCGGCGGGCGGCGACTTCGAGGCCGCGGCCAAGGTGCGGACCGCGGGGGACCCGAGCGAGTGGTCCAAACTCAATGCCCGCTACCAGGCTTTCTTCGACGACTTCCGGCAGCGCTTCGGATTCGACGACGTCATGCTGCTCGACACCGACGGCAATATCGTCTACACCGCCGTCAAGGGCGTGGACCTGGGTGCGAACCTGCTCGAGGGCCCCTACCGCACCACGAAATTCGCCGACGCCTACCGGAAGACGATGCAGGCGACTTCGATCGATGACGTCATCGTCACCGACTTCGAGAACTACGCCCCCGCCTACGGCGTCCCGACGCCGTGGGTGCTGACTCCGATCGGCGACGGCGGCGGGATCTACGGCGCACTGGCGCTTCAGTTGCGGCCCAAGGAGATCAACGAGGTCATGACCGGCAACGGCGGCTGGGAGGAGGACGGTCTGGGCCGGTCCGGGGAAACCTACCTGGCCGGACCGGACAAGCTGATGCGCTCGCTGTCGCGGGACCTGACGGCCGATCCGCAGGCCTACCTTAAGGAGGTCATCAGCAAGGGCACCCCGGAAGCCGTCGCGAGGCGCGAGGTGGAGACCGGCGACAGCGTGCTGCTGCAACCGGTGGACACGCTGGCGGTGGACCGCGCGCTGTCCGGGCAGTCCGGTGTCGACACCGCTGTCGACTACACCGGAACCGATTCACTGGTTGCCTACACCCCGCTGCAGATTCCCGGCCTGGACTGGGTCCTGGTCGCCCGAATCGACAAATCCGAGGCATTGGCGCCGGTGAGCCGATTCGCCCGCAATCTCGCCCTGTCCACCGCCGCGATCGTGTTGGCGGTGTGCCTGCTGGCGCTGTTGTTCAGTCGGATCCTCACTCGGCCGGTGAAGGTCCTGGCCGACGGGGTGCGTCGGATCGCCGGTGGCGAGGTCGGGGTTACCGTGCCGGTCACCTCGCGGGACGAGTTCGGCGAGTTGGGCGCGGCGTTCAACGATATGAGCACCAGTCTGCAGACCAAACAGCAACTCATCGACGAGCAGCAGCGGGAGAACGACGAACTGCTGCGCAGTCTGATGCCCGAACCGGTGGCCCAGCGCTACCGCGAGGGCGAGGAGAACATCAGCACCCAGCACCGCGATGTCTCGGTGATCTACGCACAGCTGCTCGGGTTCGACGAGGTCTCCCGCGCGCTGCCCTCCGAGCAGTCGGTGTCGATGCTCAATGCGCTCGTCGAGGCCTTCGACGGCGCCGCGGAACGCCATGGTGTCGAGCAGGTCCGCAGCATGCAGGACAACGGACTGCTGGCCACCTGCGGACTGGTGGTCCCCAGGGTCGACCACGCCAGCCGGACCATCGCCTTCGCCAAGGAGCTCAACGAGATCGTGCAACGGTTCAACGACCAGCACGACGCCCGGCTCACGCTGCGGGTCGGCATCGACAGCGGCCCGGTGACCAGCGGTCTGGTGGGGGAGCGGTCCACGATCTACGCGCTCTGGGGTGAGGCGGTCGATCTGGCGCACCGGGTCCACGCGGCCACCAAGAGCGCCGGTGTCTTCGTCAGCGACCGGGTGCACGACGCGGTGGCCGGCATCTATCCGTTCACCCAGGCCGGCACCATCACCGCCGATACCGGCACGGAGACCGTCTGGCGCCTGGACGTCGGAACCCGGCAGGCGGTGTAGCCCGTGGGCACCATCACCGGACAGCCCTGGTTCTGGCCCGTCCTCACCGTCGTCATCGGACTTCCGCTCACGCTGCTGCTGCTGCAGGAGTTGCACACCCTGCTGGTGAGGCGCGGCAGCGCCTATGCCAAACCGGTTCTGCTGCTGCGCAACTGGGTGCTACCCGCCTTCGCGGCGTACCTGCTGATCAATCAGCTGGAGAACACCGACGCCGACCCGACGTGGTCGAAGATCACCGCGACGGTGTTCGGCTTCCTGATCATGCTGCTGCTGCTGTCGGGCGCCAACGCCGCCCTGTTCGGCGAGGCCCGCGGCGGAAGCTGGCGGGAGCGACTGCCCGGCATCTTCATCGACCTGGGCCGGCTGATCCTGATCATCATCGGCATCGGGATGCTGCTGTCCTGGGTGTGGGGCGCCAATATCGGCGGGCTGATCACCGCGGTGGGGGTGACCTCGGTGGTGATCGGTCTCGCGGTGCAGAGCGCCGTCGGCCCGGTGATCTCCGGGCTGTTGCTGCTCTTCGAGCAGCCCTTCCAGATCGGCGACTGGCTCGACACCAAGTTCGGCAGCGGCCGCGTGGTGGAGGTCAACTGGCGCGCGGTGCACCTGGACACCGAGAACGGCATCCAGGTCGTGCCCAACGCGGCCCTGGCCGGGGATGCGTTCGTCAACCTCAGCCGGACCGTGGCGCCCTTCTTCAAGGCCAAGGCGACCTTCGCCTTCTCCGCGGGCGACCCCCCGGGCGCGGTGAAGGCGGCGCTGCTCTCGGTGGCCGAACACCTGCCGGCGCGGCTTGCCGACGCCACCCCCGTGGTCGTCCCGAAGGGCAGCCACCCGGTGCACCCCCAGACGGTGAACTATCTGGTGGTCGTTCAGGTGGCCTCGCCCGCCGAGGCGGGCGGCACGGTGTCGCTGCTGCAGCAGCGGGTCTGGTACGCAGCCCAGCGCGCCGGGCTGCGTCTGGAGAACGTCGAGCCCGACACCGAACGCGAACGCGCCTACGTCGCCGAGCACATCGGGGTGATCGCCGCCGGCCTCGGCCTCGACGACCGGGCCGCGGCGACCCTGCTGGGCGGCGCACGGCTGAGACTGTTCGCCGAGGGCGAGATCATCCAGGATTCCAACAGCATCCCCAAAGCCGTGGGTTTCATCACCGAGGGCAGGATCGGCATGTTCGTCCCCGCCGAGGGCGGGCGGCGACTCGGACTGGGCGAACTGGGTCCGGGGGATTTCATCGGCGGAACGTCGCTGACCCGACAGCGGATGATCACCGGCGTGGTCGCCCTCTCCGACACCACCATCGTCGCGGTCGGACGCGACGCGATGGACGCCGTCGTGCAGCAGGATCCGCGGCTGGCCCGCCAGATCGGCGAGGCGATCGAGATGCGGCGGCGGGCGGCCCGGGAAGCACTCTCCGAGGCGGCCCGCGGGGCGCTCTAAGGGCCATCGGTCGCCGGAATTCGGTCCAGGAAGATCCGTTGTCCGGCAAGCAGTTTGAGGCGCGCCTCGGCGATCGGCAGCCACGCGACCCGATCCAACTCCGGGAATTCCCGGAATCGCCCTGACCCTTTCGGCCATTCCAGGGTGAAGGTGTTGCTCCGGAAGTCCTCCAGGGCGAGGTCGGCGCCGACGGCGAACACGGTGAGAACCTTGCCGCCGGGCTGGGTGACGGTCCCGAGGTCGACCGGATCACCGGGCGGGACCGGGCAGCCCAGTTCCTCGACGAACTCCCGCTGCGCCGCCTCCCACGGATCCTCGCCGGCGGCGTACTCGCCCTTCGGGATCGACCACGCGCCGTCGTCGCGGCGGGCCCAGAAGGGACCCCCGGGGTGGCCGATCAGCACCTCGGTCCCGACGTCACGGCCGCGGTGCAACAACAGGCCCGCGCTGAGAACCGCCACAGCTCAGCCGCACCCGGGATCGGTCGCCTCCCGCAGCACCTCGGCCAGCGTGGCCGCCCGGCGGTCGGTGAAGACGTCCTCCAGGAACATCGGCTCACCGTCCGGCCCGGCCAGCGGCACCCGCCAGTTCGGGTATTCGTCGGTGGTTCCGGGCTGGTTCTGGG
>SYAB01000341.1 GCA_005787665.1 Actinomycetota bacterium | reverse complement strand
CGAGGATTCGATGGCGCTGGCGCCGGTGATCGAGATGCTGCGCTCCCGGGATCTCGACGCCGACGTCCCCGCGGGGGTCGCCGAACGCGACCGGATCCTCCGCGGACTGCGCGGGCTGATCAACGGCGTGAGCCCCTCGGTCGAGGCACCGGTCTGGGCGTTGCGCCGGGTCATCGAGGTGCGCGCGGCCGGTTCGGTGCTCGCCGTCGTCGTCGATGACATTCAGTGGGCGGGTCCGCTCTTACTCGACTTCCTCGAGCACCTCGCCGAATGGGTGCGGGATGCCCCGGTCATCGTCATTGCGCTGGCACACAAAGAGATTCGCGACAAGAGGGCCGATTTCGCCGCCGTGGAAGGCTGGGTCGCCGACATCATCGAACTCAGTGGTCTCGACGCCGAGGCGACCACCGAGCTGGTCGGCCGGGTGCTGGGCGGCAAGCAACTACCCGCCGATCTGCTGACCCGACTGCCGGGGCTGACCGACGGTAGTCCGCTGTTCGTGCGCGAACTGGTCGGGATGCTCATCGAGGATCGCGTACTGGTCCCGCAGCCGGACGGATGGCGGCTGACCATCGACGTCGATGCGATCGCCGTCCCGCCGACCGTCCACGCGCTGTTGGCCTCGCGGCTGGAACGCACCGACCCCGATGACCGGCGGGTCCTGGAGATCGCGTCGGTGATCGGGACGGAGTTCACCGCGGGCTCGGTCACCGCGGTCAGCGGCCTCGGCATGGAGATGGTCGGCTCGGCCCTGGATCGGATGCACCGACTGGATTTCGTGCTCCCCGGTGGCCGCGGCGGCTGCGGGGAACCGCTGTGGCGCTTTCGCCACGGACTGATCCGCGATGTCACCTACCGCAGGCTGTTGAAATCGGATCGGGCCGAACTGCACGAGCGGATCGCCGACTGGGTAGACCAGGGTGGGGACACCGACGCCGTCGACCCCGACGAACTGGCGGCTCGCCACACCGAGGTGGCGTACGGCTACCGATGTGATCTGGGCCTGCACGACGGCCGCACCGCGGATCTGGCCGTGCGCTCCGCCCGCAGTTATCTGGCCGCGGCTCGCCGGGCACTGGACGGCGACGCACTCGTATCGGCCGGTCTGCGGGCGGCAAGCGGGGCGGTCCTGGCCGCCGATGAGCCGGCCCTGCAGGCTGAGCTACTTCACGTGGGCTGCGAGGCCCTGCTGTCGGTCGGCGACATCCCCTCGGCGGCAGAGTGTCTCGATCGGCTCGAGGCCGTCACCGAGGATTCCGCCTGGGCGGCATGCTTCCGATGCCAGGTCCTGATTCACACCGAACCCTCCCGGCTTCCCGAGATCGAGGACCGACTGGGTTCGGTCATCGAGGATTTCACCGCCCGCGACGACGCTGCCGGATTAGCCAAGGCGCATCTGGTGCGCGCCTCGGCGCGCGCCCTGCTGGGCCGGGTGGGCGACTGCGAGCGCGACCTGTCCACGGTGCTCATCGAGGCGCGCCGGGTCGGAGATCGTCGCCTGATCGTCGCGGCTCTTGCCGCGATTCCCGCCGCGGCCCTGTGGGGGCCGAGTCCGGTACCCAAGGCCGGGGGCCGCTGCCGGGATGCGCTTCGGATCCAGCGCATGACCGCTGCTGCCCCCTCGGTCGAGGCGACATCGCTGCGCGGACTGGGAATGCTGGAGATGTTGCGGGGCCGGCCGGACGACGCCCGCACGATGCTCGAGCAGGCCCGCCAGATCGCCGACGACGTCGGTCTTCGTTTCGCGTTGATGAAGACCGAACTGTGCAGCGGGATGGTCGAGTTGATGGCGGGTGACCCGGTGGCCGCCGAACCGCATCTGCGCATCGCACTGGAGGGACTGGAGGCTCTGGGTGTGCGAGCCGACGCCGGCCCGGCCGCAGCGCTACTGGCCCGTTCGTTGCTGGCCCAGGGCAGGATGGCGGCGGCCGAACGGTACGCCGCCGCGAGTGAGAGCCTGGCCGGGCAGAGTGTCGAGACGGCCATTGCCTGGCGTGCGGTACGCGCCGAAATCCTGGCGGCGCGAGGGGATCACGACGCCGCGGTACGCCTCGCCCGGGAGGCTGTCGCGGTGGCGGCCGGCACCGACCTGCTCCTTGACCACGCCGACAGCTGCCTGGCGCTGAGCCGGGTGCTGGCCGCATCAGGCGATTCGGCAGGTGCGTCCGAGGCGCTGGTCATGGCCGAATCCCTCTATGCGGCAAAGGAAGTCACTCGTGACGTATCCGGATTCGATCGAGCGCCGATCCGCGCGGAGGTGCGGGAGGGTCCGGTGCCGTCCGGAGGGCCGGAGTTGTCCAATCAGGTCACGGACGTCCTGGTCGATCTGATTGCCGCCTTGCGGTCAGATGACGTCGAGGCAGCGGCAGGTCTTTACGCGCACAGTCTCACGTTCGAGGACCTGCGGGCGGTCAGCGAAGATCCGATCACCGATCGCGCCGGGATACTCGTTGCGCTGAGGCACCTGCGCGAGCAGTACAGCCACATCGACGAGGACGCACTGGCGGTGCGCGGTGAACGTCTGCTGCTCAGTCGGTGCCGGTGTTGGGACGATCTGGGCAACGAGACCTCGGGGCTGATCCTGAGGCAGGTCGACGAGGCTGGTGCGATCACCCACGAGGCGCATTTCGACGACAGCGATTTCTGGCGGGCCTATCGCGAACTGCAGACCCTGGACCACGCCGACGCGGGTGCACAGGCCCGGATGCGATCCCGGTCGGCGGGCCGATGAAGGAAGTCACCGGCGATCAGGGGTCTACCCCTGGCTCTGCGCCAATCCGATGCAGGTCCCGAGGTGCTCTGGGGTGCAGGGGATGCCATTGACCGTCGGCAACTGATTGGGTCCCCCGCCGAACGTGGCCCCGGAATGGGGTGGTGCGACCGGCGCGGCCTGTCCATCGCTGGTCTGGCCGCTGACGCAGACGCCGGCGAAGTGGCTGGGCACGGTGCCGTAGGGGCATGCGGCAGCGGGCGCCGCGGTGGTGACCGCACCGGCGCCGACCATCACCGCGCACACGCCGATGCCCACCACGATTCGCATGCGTGCCAGTTTAGCGGGCAGGTGGCGGCCTACGTCCGCCACGCTGCGGCACGGGGTGCCGCTCAGCGCAGCTTCACCATCCGGGTGGTCGAGCTCTCGTCGAGCTCCACGACGTCGGAGCGCGAGCGCAGGAAGTCGCTGAAGGACTTGAATCCCAGCGACTTCTCCGAGAACGACGGATCCATCCGTTTCATCTGAGCCTTGACCGCCGAGTTGTGCAGCCACTCGTCGTCGTCCTTCTCCAGGCCGATCTGCAACGCGCGTGTGAGCAGGGCGGTCGCCGCGGTCTGCGGATCCGGGGCCGCCTGCTCCGAGGACGTCCGTGTCCGCTTCGGCTTGTCGGCGTCGGCGGCGGCCGGCTCCACCACCGGAACCCCGGGCAGCGCGTCGTAGATGAGGAAGTCGTCGCAGGCCGCCGCCAGGGCTCGGCTCGAGGAACCGGCCACCCCGATGCCTACGACGTAGCGGCCCAGCCGCTTGCACCGCTGCGCCAGCGGGATGTAGTCGGAATCCCCGGCCACGATCACCACGTGGGTCAGGTCGGGCAGCCGGAACATGTCCTCCACGGCGTCGACCGCCAGCCGGATGTCGGCGCCGTTCTTGCCGTAGGCGGCGGCCGGGACCAGCTGCACCAGATCCACCGCCCGGCCCACCAACTGCTCGCGGTACTCGGCGTTGACCTCGGCCGACCAGTCCGCGTAGGCCCGGGTCAACACCACCGTGCCGAACGAGGACGCGAAGTCCAGGATCGCGCCGACGTCGACCCGCGCCCGGCTCAGGCGCTCGGGTTCCAGGCCCTTGGACTTGTCGCGTTGAAACGAGTTGCGGCCGTTGACCTGGTCGTACCGCGAGATCACGATGTTGTCGAAGTCGAGGTACACCGCGACACGGGTCGCACCGGATTCGGTCATCTGGCCAAGTCTGCTCTATCCGGCGCCGCTCTCACCAGTGGACGTCGTGGCGTTCCATGACTCCGTATCCGTCGCGCAGCCGGATACCGGCGATCGAACCGGTGAACGTGCCGAACGGTTGACGATATTTGCTGTCGATGAGGATCATCCGGTCATGGCGGGATCGCTCGGCCTCGGCGCGGAACTCCAGTTCGCCGACCCGGCTCAGATCGGTGGCGAAGCTGACCGGATCCACTTCCTGCGGGACGCCGTCGACCCAGAGGGTGCGTTCGGAATTGCGCGGCGAATCATGAACTCCGTCAACGAGATTCCAGGTCAACGCCGCCCCGGTCTCGGAGGTGCCGCAGCCGGCGCTCCATGACCACCGGGTCACCCGGGCGTGGTGGCCCGCCGACTCGTCGGTCAGTCCCGCCGAGTCGACGGCGATGCCGTCGATGGTGCCGGTGACCTGAACGGGCGTCTTGCGGGTCCAGATGAGGTGCCTACCGTGCTGCGACACCACCTCGACCGGGTCGCCGGCCCGCTGGTAGGTGACGTCCACGCCGTCGAAGCGGGCCGACGTGTCGTCGAAGTGCAGGATCGGCCGCAGCGCCGCGCGTTCCCGGAACGCCCCGGTGGTGCGGTTGTGGACGGCGAGGAACGCCTGATAGGCGCCGCCGATCCGGGCGATCCCCACGCACATCTGGACGTCGGGTCCGTAAACACCCAGATACCGCCACTTCTTGAGCGGCCGCAGTCCCCGGAACAGCGGCAGCCGGTCGACGTCGAGCGGGGGATTCGCCGGGCCGCGCCAGGGAATGTCCATCGCGACAGCATGCCCAACCGGCCAGTACTGCACCTGACGGGGGTCCCGGACGGTTAACGCCTGCCGCTCGCTTTGGTCACGAACACCGCCCGGCTCTGGCCCGGCGTTCTTATCAGGGTCAGGATCGGGTGGGCCGCCTGGTCGCACGACCGGCGTCGGAGGTGAACCATGGGCTGGATACCGGCGATCGCGACGCTGCTGATCGTGGCCGTCGGGGGCGGCTGGTTCTGGGCCGCCGTTGCTGCGCGGG
>SYAB01000340.1 GCA_005787665.1 Actinomycetota bacterium | reverse complement strand
GACGGGGACGCCGCCGGCGCGGTGTGGGAGGCGCTGGGCACCCTGCACCGACACCAGATCTCGCACGGCGACCTACGGTCCGGCGAGATCACCATCGACGGCGGCCGGGCGTTGTTCGGCGGCTTCGGCCTCTCGGAGTACGGCGCCTCCGAGGAACAGTTACAGTCCGATATCGCCCAACTGCTGGCGACCACCACCGACCGGTTCGGCGCCAATCACGCGGTCCGGGCGGCCATCGAGGTCCTCGGCGCAAACACCGTGCTGGACGCCTCGCGCCGGCTCACCCGCTCGGCGATGCCGCCGCGGATCCGCAAGAGCCTCAGCGACCCCAAATCGGTGATGGCTGCGGCCCGCGACGAGGTCAAACTGCAGACCGGAGCCGCGGCGATCCAGACCGAGACCATCACCCGGTTCACCCGCAAACAGGTCATCCAACTGGTGCTGCTGGTCGCCCTGGTCTACGTCGCCTATCCGTTCATCAGTACGGTGCCGGCCTTCATCAGCGAGTTGCGCAACGCCAACTGGTGGTGGGCCCTGCTCGGACTGGCGGTCTCGGCGTCGACGTATGTCGGTGCCGCAGCGGGACTGTGGGCGTGCGCGGGTGAGGTGGTCTCATTCCGCAACCTGCTGATCATGCAGTTCGCCAACACCTTCGCCGCGACCACCACACCGGCCGGTGTCGGCGGGTTGGCGCTGAGCACCCGGTTCCTGCAGAAGGCGGGGCTGGGCACCGTGCGGGCGACAGCGGCGGTGGCGGTGCAGCAGGCGGTGCAGGTGATCACCCATGTGGCCCTGCTGATCTTCTTCTCCGTCGCCGCGGGCGCATCGGCGGACCTGTCGCATTTCGTGCCGAAGGCGACCCTGCTCTACCTGATCGGGGGTCTCGCACTCGGGGCGGTGGGCGCGTTCCTGTTCATTCCCAAGCTTCGGCACTGGCTGGAGACGGCGGTGCGGCCCAAGATCAACGAGGTCGGTGGCGACCTGGTCGAACTGGTGCGCGAGCCGAAGCGCTTCGCGATCATCGTATTGGGTTGTGCGGTAACCACTCTCGGGATGGCTTTCACGCTGTGGTGCAGCATCGAGGCCTTCGGCGGGGGGACCACGTTCGTCACGGTCACCGTGGTCACGATGGTCGGCGGGACACTGGCCTCGGCGGCGCCCACACCGGGGGGCGTCGGGGCGGTGGAGGCCGCACTCATCGGCGGCCTTGCGGCCTTCGGGGTTCCCACCGCGGTCGCGGTGCCGGCGGTGCTGCTCTACCGGGTCCTCACCGTGTGGCTGCCGGTGTTCGCCGGCTGGCCGATCATGCGCTGGCTGACCGCGCGGGACATGATCTAGGACGTCCGCAGACCCCGGCCTCGGCCATGCCCGGCCCGAATTACAACGCAACAATCGGAAAAGCCGGGGATCCCGCGGCAAGATTGCCATGATCTGTTGACTAGCCGCCGCCCGCGCGGTCGCAGGGAACACGCCCATGGGAATCTTTCGGTCCGCCTATCGGCGCACCTTCGGCCCGAGCCTGCCGTCAGGGCTCGACTACTGCCGGCGTTGCGGCGACCCCCGGGGCCAAGCCAGGTTTTCCGATGCGGTCACCGATGCCGACGAGGTGATCGAGATCCGATGTCTTTGCCACGGATTGAGGTGTCCATGGTGCAGAAAAATGCCGATTCCGAGGCCTCATAGTGTTCGCTTCGATCCTTTTGCCGAAACGATCCGCTACGTGGCGACGTTTGGATCCGAAGCGCCGTGTTCGCATTGTCGCGCTCGCGTGGCAGCCCGAAATCCGCAGGCGTCGCGGCCGGGCGTCTACCACGTCGGCGCGACACCGTTCCGCGGTGAGGCGCCTGCCACGGACGACTATTTCTCCGGACGGCGCTACCAACTCTTCGAAGCCGGCCTTCCAGAGCTTTTCGCCGAGCGCGGTCTGACCCTGCTCGGCGTGAAACAGGTACGCGGCCTCTGGCGTGGCCAGCAGGAACCGGCCGCCCTGATCTCACTCGCCGGCACCGCCGGTTCCGTGCTGGACATGATGGCCGAATTGGCCGACCGTTGGTCTCAGGAGGGAGTGATCTGCTTCAGCCCGGGGGCAGATGGCGGCGCCAAGATGTACAAAGGCTCAGCACCCTTCGGCGCGGATCACGTCTGCGCGACGGTGGGCGAGGATGACCTACCGGGAATCACCGTGGATCAGGACGGGAAGGTGCTGATCGTCGACCTGAGAGGGGCGCAGTCCGAACAGGCCCTCACGGCCCTCGGCCGTCTGGGCTCGGCGGCCGAGGAAGTGGACGGCTACGGCTTTCTTCATCTGCGTTGAGGAACGCCACCGGTCCGTGAGGCCAAACACCGACGACCGCGACGATGGGCAACTACCGTGACGTTGATGACAGATCATCGTCACCGGTCCCGGACAGCCGCCTTCGGGTTCAGTGCATTCCTGCTTTTCGGGGTCGCCTACGCGCCGGTCAGCCTCGCCGATGACGGCGAGTGCAGTCTTGCCGACCTGATCGCGTGTGCGGAACAGAACGCCGCGTTACCGCCCGGTGCCCCCGACCCCGTCGGAAACGGTCCCCAAATCCCCGACCCCCAGGCCGGATGGACACAGCCCGGAGATCTCGTTCTCCCCGCCACGGGGGGGCCTCCGATTATCGCGGGCGGGCCGGCCGCACCGGGCATGCCCGTGCTGCCCGCGACCGGCGGTCCACCGGTTGTTCCCGGCTGAGGCGACTCGGGGCCTCAGTCCGACCGGCCCGAGCCGTCGGTGATGAAGATGTCCTCGCGGGGCAGCTTCGCCACCTGATCCGCCGGCAGACCGAGATTGGTCTGGAGGACGTCGGCGGGCTGGCCCGCGATCCACTCCGCGAGGTCGATCTTCTGAAACGTGCCGGAGTTGAGGCCCAGCAGGATGCGTCCGGTTTCGGCTCCGATGTTCTCGATCGAGTGGCCGTACCCCTGCGGGATGTAACCGACGTCGCCGGGATTGAGGACCTCCTCGCGGTAGCGGCCCTTGGCGCCGAACAACGTCACGCGGTACTGCCCGCCGATGACGTATTGCCACTCCGAGGCGTTGGGGTGCCAGTGCAGGGTCCGGATGGCGCCCGCGTCGAGTTCGAATACCAGGCCGGTCATGGTCCGCGAGATAGGGAACCGCGAGGAGTCCACCAACCATTCCCGGCCGCCGGGAAACTCGGTGGGCTGCTGCGACATCAGCGGGAAACGGTGAGTCAGGGCTGTCGTGTTCGGGCCACCCGTGGGTGCTGCGGCCGGTTCCGGGGGGATCGCCCCACTGGCGAAGTACACCTCGCCGGTGGGCAGCCCGCGAAGGACATCCTCGCTGACGCGAAGACTTTTGGCGAGCGTCGCGACGGGCACCTGAGCCAT
>SYAB01000339.1 GCA_005787665.1 Actinomycetota bacterium | reverse complement strand
CTGCCCCGCCAGCTGCACACCCGCGGCGACCGCCTGGCGTTCTCCAACGGCATCGTCTTTCTGGCCTGCGCCGCGATCGCCTTCATCGTCGCCTTCCGCGCCGAGGTCACCGCGCTGATTCAGCTGTACATCGTCGGGGTGGTCGTCTCGTTCACGCTCAGCCAGATCGGCATGGTGCGGCACTGGAACCGGCTGCTGGCGGAGGAGGACGATCCGGGAGAGCGGCGCCGGATGATGCGCTCCCGCGCGATCAACACCATCGGTTTCATCGCCACCGGCACCGTGCTGATCATCGTGCTGGTGACCAAGTTCATGGCCGGCGCGTGGATCGCGATCCTGGCGATGGGCAGCCTGTTCGTCCTGATGAAGGCGATCCACCGGCACTACGACAACGTCTCGCGCGAGCTCACCCCCGACGAGGAGCACCGCGGAGAGATCGTGCTGCCCAGCCGCAACCACGCTGTCGTGCTGGTCTCCAACATGCAGCTGCCCACCCTGCGGGCACTCGCCTACGCGCGCGCCACCCGGCCGGACGTGCTGGAGGCGCTGACGGTCAACGTCGACGACGCCGAGACCCGCAAGCTCACGGCCGCCTGGGAGGACAGCGAGGTCAGCGTTCCGCTGAAAGTCGTCGCCTCGCCGTACCGCGAGGTCACCCGGCCGGTGCTGGACTACATCAAACGGGTCAGCAAGGAAGCCCCGCGGACGGTGGTGACGGTGTTCATCCCCGAGTACGTGGTGGGCCACTGGTGGGAGAGCCTGCTGCACAACCAGAGCGCGCTGCGGCTGAAGACCCGGCTGCTGTTCATCCCGAACGTCATGATGACCTCGGTGCCCTGGCAGCTGAACTCCTCGGAGCGGGTCACCCAGATCGAGGAGCAGAGCGCGCCCGGTGACGTTCGCCGCGGCTTCGCGGAGTGAGCGGGACCGAGGCCGACCTCGAGCTGACAGCCGACCTGGAGCTGACCACGGGTCCGGCGGCCAACGGCGGCAGCTGCGTGGCCCGCCACGACGGCCGGGTGGTGTTCGTGCGCTATGCCCTGCCCGGCGAGCGCGTCCGGGTGCGGGTCAACACCGAGCGGGGGTCCTACTGGCACGCCGATGTCGTCGAGGTCCTCGAGGCGTCGCCTGACCGGATCGAGCCGTTGTGCCCGATCGCCGGGGTGCATGGTGCCGGGTGCTGTGACATGTCCTTCGTCGATCCGGCGGCGCTGCGCCGCATCAAGGGCCAGGTGGTGGACAACCAGCTGGAGCGCCTGGGCGGCCACCGCTGGGAGGGCGCCGCGGAGCCGGTCGGATCGGGACAGGCGACGGGCTGGCGCACGCGGGTGCGGCTGGATGTGGGGGCCGACGGCTGCGCCGGCTTGCACCGGTATCACAGCCCCGATCTCGTCACCGATGTGCGCTGCGCACAACTGCCCGACGGCATGCTGGCCGGACTGGACGGACCGCGCTGGCGCGAGGGTGACCAGGTGCACGTCGTCCTCGACGACGACGGCCACCGCCACGTGCTGGTGACCGGGCCGGACCGGCGCGAGGTGGTGGAGGGATCCCCGAAATCGGTGCAGCGAGTCGGGCATCGGGTCTGGCAGATCCCCGTCACCGGTTTCTGGCAGTCCCACCGGGACGCGGCGCGGACCTACAGCGACCTGGTGACACGGTGGGCCGGGGGAACGGGTGCGCGGCGGGCCTGGGATCTCTACGGCGGGGCGGGGCTGTTCGCGGCCGCCCTGGCCGAGGTCATCGCCGGGCCCGGCCGGGTGCTCAGCGTGGACACCGCGCGGCCGGCCTCGGCGGCGGCGCGGGCGGCGCTGGCCGACCTGCCCGCGGTCAAGGTGGTCTCCGGTTCGGTGCGCGGTTTCCTGGCCGGCCAATCCCGACCGGCCGATGTCGCGGTGCTCGACCCGCCTCGCGCCGGTGCGGGCAAAGGGGTCATCGACCTGCTGGCCGGCGTCGGCGTTCCGCGGGTGATCCACATCGGCTGCGAGGCCGCCGCGTTCGCCCGGGACATCGGCCTCTACCGTGGTCACGGCTACCGGGTGGCCGAGATCCGGCTGTTCGACGCCTTCCCGCTGACGCACCACCTGGAATGTGTGGCTCTGCTCACCCGGTGAACGGCGCAGCGCATAGACTCGGGTTACAGGTGTGCCGGGAAGTCTGGTCGGCAGTGACCGTCCTAACCGCGAGGTGAACCGTGGCTCAACCCGATCGCCGCCGCCCTGCGATTCCCCGGATCTTCAGCCGCGGATCGTGGTCGGAGACCCGCCGGGTCATCGGCATCCTGCACAAGGAGACCGTCGGCGGGGCGATCCTGCTGGCCGCCGCCGCCGTCGCCCTGGTCTGGGCCAATTCACCGTGGTCGGAGTCCTACCACGCGCTGACCGCGATGAGGGTCGGCACCGACGACTTCGGTCTGCATCTGCGGCTGAGCCTGGGCGGCTGGGCGGCCGACGGCCTGCTGGCCATCTTCTTCTTCGTGGTCGGACTGGAACTCAAGCGCGAGTTCGTCGCCGGGGACCTACGCGACCCCCGGCGGGCGGCGCTGCCGATCGCCGCGGCCGTCGGCGGTATGGCGGTTCCGGCGCTGATCTTCGTCGCATTCACCGCCAACGCCGGCGAGGGCGCGGTCCGCGGCTGGGCCATTCCGACCGCGACGGACATCGCCTTCGCGGTGGCGGTCCTGGCGGTGATCTCCACCCATCTTCCGGCCGCGCTGCGGACCTTCCTGCTGACCCTGGCGGTGGTCGACGACCTGCTGGCGATCACCGTGATCGCGGTGTTCTACACCGCCAAGCTCAACGCGGGGGCCCTGCTGCTGGCATTGATCCCGCTCGCCGTGTTCGCGGTCCTGGTGCAGCGGCGGGTGCGATCGCCGTGGCTGCTGATCCCGCCGGCGCTGGCCACCTGGGCCTTGGTACACGAGTCCGGCGTGCACGCCACCGTGGCAGGGGTGCTGCTGGGTTTCACCGTGCCGGTGCTGCGCAGCGAGCGCGACCGGCGCCGGACCGGGGCGGAGACCGGCCCGGGTCTGGCCGAGTATTTCGAGCACCAGATGCGGCCGGTGTCGGCCGGGTTCGCCATCCCGGTGTTCGCCTTCTTCGCCGCCGGGGTGAGCTTCGGCGGCTACCACGGGCTGGTGAGCGCGCTGCGGGATCCGATCGCCCTGGGGATCGTCGCCGGCCTGGTGGTCGGCAAGACCCTCGGGGTATTCGGGACCACCCGGCTGCTGGCCGCGGTCACCAGGGCCGGGCTGGATCCGTCGTTGCGGTGGATCGACGTGTTCGGCGTCTCGATCCTGGCCGGTATCGGGTTCACCGTGTCGCTGCTGATCGGGGAGTTGGCCTACGACGCGGACCCGGCGCGGCAGGCCGTCGTCAAGGTTGCGGTGCTCACCGGATCGCTGCTCGCCGCCCTGTTGGCCGCCGTGGTGCTGCGGGCCCGCAACCGGCACTACCGGGCGGTCTTCGAACTGGAAACCGCTGACGCCGACCACGACGGGGTGCCTGACGTGTTCGTGACGGGACAGGAACCCCGCGGCAACCCTGCGTAGACTATGGTGATGCTCGAACAGGTCCGCGGCCCGGCCGATCTGCAACACCTCTCCCAGGACCAGCTGACCGATCTGGCCGGTGAGATCCGGGGCTTCCTGGTGCAGAAGGTGGCCGCCACCGGGGGTCATCTGGGGCCGAATCTCGGCGTGGTGGAACTCTCGATCGCCCTGCACCGGGTGTTCGACTCGCCGCACGACCCCATCCTCTTCGACACCGGCCACCAGGCGTACGTGCACAAGATGCTGACCGGGCGCAGTGCCGATTTCGACACCCTGCGGTGCAAGGACGGGCTGTCGGGCTACCCGTCCCGGGCCGAGAGCGATCACGACTGGGTCGAGTCCAGCCACGCCTCGGCGGCGCTGTCCTATGCCGACGGGCTGGCCAAGGCCTTCGAGTTGACGGGTCAGCGGAATCGGCACGTGGTGGCCGTCGTCGGCGACGGTGCGCTCACCGGCGGCATGTGCTGGGAGGCCCTCAACAACATCGCGGCCGCGCGGCGACCGGTGGTGATCGTCGTCAACGACAACGGCCGCAGCTACGCCCCGACCATCGGCGGGCTGGCCGAACACCTCGCGGGGCTGCGATTGCAGCCCGCCTACGAGCGCATGCTGGAACGGGGCCGCAGCGCGGTGCGGTCCATCCCGGTGATCGGGGAGGTCTGTTTCCAGGCCATGCACAGCGTGAAGGCCGGTCTCAAGGACGCGGTGTCCCCGCAGGCGATGTTCACCGATCTCGGCCTGAAGTACGTCGGGCCGATCGACGGCCACGACGAGCACGCGGTGGAGAGCGCCCTGCGGCACGCCCGCGGGTACAACCGCCCGGTCATCGTGCACGTGGTCACCCGCAAAGGCATGGGGTACCCGCCCGCGGAGAACGACGAGGCCGAGCAGATGCATGCCTGCGGTGTGATAGACCCGCAGACCGGTCAGGCCACCAAGGTCGCGGCGCCGGGATGGACCTCGGTGTTCTCCGAGGCCCTGATCGACTATGCCGACAAGCGGCGCGACGTGGTCGCGATCACCGCGGCGATGCCCGGACCGACCGGCCTGGCCGCGTTCGGCGAGAAGTTCCCCGATCGGCTCTT
>SYAB01000338.1 GCA_005787665.1 Actinomycetota bacterium | reverse complement strand
GCCGAACGCGCGCTGGCCTTGATGACCGAACGCGCCCGTACCCGCATCGCCTTCGGCAAGCCACTGGCCGAACAGGGCATGGTCCAACAGCAGATCGCCCTGTCCCGCAACGAGATCGACCAGGCCCGCCTGCTCTGCGAGAAGGCGGCGTGGACCATTGATCAGCACGGCAACCGGGCGGCGTTCAGCCTGGTCTCGCAGATCAAATCAGTGGCGCCGATCATGGCCTGCACCGTGATCGACCGGGCCATCCAGGTGCACGGCGGCGGCGGGGTGAGCGACGACTTCCCGCTGGCCCGGATGTACGGCTGGCAACGCGCCATGCGGATCTTCGACGGACCGGACGAGGTGCACTTCCGTACCATCGCGAGGGCCGAACTGGGCCGGGAGAAGAGCCCGCTGGCCGCGGCGGTGACGGGCGGGTGAGTTCAGAGCAGCTTTCCGGTCACGAAAAGCTCTCCGGCGCCTGGAATTTCCGTGACGTCGCCGAGACCGCCGGCGTCCGGCCCGGACTGCTGTTCCGGTCCAGCGAGCTGAGCAAGCTCGACGACGCGGGGAGGAGCGCGTTGACCGCGCTCGGGGTCACCGATGTCGCCGATCTGCGCTCCCCCGCCGAACTGCAGCGCCGCGGTCCCGGTGCGGTGCCTGCGGAGGTCACGTTGCACCACCTTCCGTTCCCGGAGGTGACGCACGATCACTCCGGCGGCCAGGCCCCGCACGAAACCAGCTGGCAGAAGATGATGACGGAGTACTCCGAGGAGCCGGCGGCCCAAGCCGCGGAGCGGTGGATGATCGGCGAGTACGAACGCTTCCCGACCCTCGGCGGGGCCCGGGACGCCGTGCGCCGAATCGTCACCCTGCTCGGCGCGGGCAAGCCGGTGCTGGTGCACTGTTTCGCCGGCAAGGACCGGACCGGCTTCGCGGTGGCGGTGGCCTGCGAGGCCGCCGGGGTGGAGCGCGACGCCATCGTCTCCGACTACCTGCGCAGCAATGAGGCGGTCACCGCGCTGCGCCGGCACATCCTGGATGCCATGCGCACCCGGGAGGGCATGACCGACGAAGTGATGTCCTTCGCCGAATCCCGGCTCACCGACGGGGTGCTGGGCGTCCAGGAGAGTTACCTGGCCACGGCCAGACGGGTTCTCGACGAGACCTACGGCGGACTCGACGGATATCTGGAGGCCGCCGGCGTGAGTGCCGGCGACATCGGCCGCCTGCGCGTCCGGCTACTGGGTTAGTACCACTCCGGCCACCCAGACCGCCGTCGCCGACAGGCCGGCTCCCAACTCGACGCCCACCGATAGCGCCGCACCTTTCACCGCGTGCACGGTCGACGCCCACGCCCGGCGTTGATCGCGGCGTTGCGCGAGTTCGGCGAGGTACACCCCCAGGACGAACCCGAGCACCAAGCCGACCACGGGGATCACGAAGAAGCCGATCAGGCCGAGCACTGCCCCGGCGGCCATCGTGCGGCCGCCGATCTCGGCGGCCCGCATCCGTCGGGCCGGCCACAGATACTTCACCAGCATGCCGGCGCCCAGGATGGCACTCACCACCGCCAGGACCACCCACGCGGTGGTGGTGCGTTCGACCACGGCCCACACCGCGATGGCCGCATAGACCAGCAGCGTCCCCGGCAACAGCGGCACCAGGATTCCGGCCAGGCCCACCGCGATCGCCAGTGCGACCAGGACCAGCCCGCCGGTACTCACCGGTCGAATCTACCCAAGCGCCCCGGGCACCGGCCGTCGTGACGAGGCGGCTACAGTGGATTGAAAATTTCTTCAATCCATCAATCAGCCCATCGAGGCCACGATGCCCATCAGCGACTTCCCGAACGACGGCGGCCGCCCGCTCTACGAGATCAAGGCCAACCTCTTCAAGAGCCTGGCTCACCCCGCGCGCATCCGGGTGCTCGAGATTCTGTCGGCCGCGGGGCTGCCCACGCCCGTCAGTGCGATCCTGGCCGAGACGGAGCTCGAGCCGACGCTCCTTTCCCCGCATCTCGCGGTCCTCAAGCGGCACAACGTTGTTCGCAGCCGGCGCGTCGGTAATGCGGTCTTCTACGAACTGGCCCACCCGTCGATCTCCGAACTTCTGGTCAGCGCCCGTGCGTTCCTCGCCGACACGTTGAGAACTCAGCAACAGCAGTGGGCGGACTTCGACGCGTTACCCCCGTTGGGCGGCCGGCGATGACGACCGGCGCGCGCACGGCGCTAGGCCGTTTGCTGCCCCGGCGCAGCGACTACCGGGGGCTGCGGCGGTCCTCGCGGCGGGACATCCTCGCCGGGGTGACGGTCGGGGTGGTAGCACTGCCTCTCGCCCTCGCCTTCGGAATCAGTTCCGGGGTGGGCGCGGCGGCAGGGCTGATCACCGCGGTGGTCGCCGGCCTGGTGGCGGCGGTGTTCGGCGGATCGAACGTCCAGGTCTCCGGCCCGACCGGCGCGATGGCGGTGGTGCTGGCGCCGATCGTCTCGCAACACGGTCTCGGGAGCGTCGCGCTGGTCACCATGGCGGCCGGCATCATCGTCCTCGCCGCGGGCGCCACCGGCCTGGGCCGCGCCGTCACGTTCATTCCGTGGCCGGTCATCGAGGGCTTCACCCTCGGGATCGCCGCCATCATCTTTCTCCAGCAGGTGCCCACCGCCCTGGGTGCGGCGGCACCCGCCGGGCAGCGAACACTGCAGGCCGCCTGGACAACGGCGACCGACGCTGAGTGGCCGACCCTCTGGCGCACCCTGACTGTGACTGCTTTCGTCGCAGCGCTGATGATCCTGCTGCCCCGGGTGCACCGCGGGATCCCGGAGTCACTCACCGCCGTCGTCGCCGCGACAGTGCTGGTCGCGGCCATCGGGTTCCCGGTCACCACCATCGGCGCACTGCCCTCCCAACTACCGATACCGGTGCTGCCACACGCGGACGCCGGAGCATTGCGGGCGCTCTCGAGTGCCGCCCTGGCCATCGCCGCACTCGCAGCGATCGAGTCACTGCTGTCGGCGCGGGTCGCGGCAACGATGTCGCCGACCGGCCCGTACAACCCGGACCGCGAACTGATCGGGCAGGGTCTGGCATCGGTGGCCTCCGGTGCGTTCGGGGGGATGCCGGCCACCGGAGCCATCGCCCGCACTGCGGTCAACGTCCGTTCGGGCGCGCGGACCCGCGTCTCGGCGATCACCCACTCGTTGCTCCTGCTGGGTGTGGTCTATCTGGCCACCGGACCGGTGTCGGCGATCCCGCTGTCCGCACTCTCCGGTGTGCTCATGGTGACCTCGTTCCGGATGATCTCGGCGCGCACGGTGCGACGAATCCTGCGCTCCACCCGATCGGACGCGGCGATCTTCGTGCTCACCGCTACCGTGACGGTCTGTTTCGATCTGATCGAGGCGGTGGAAATCGGCGTTCTTTTCGCGGCGTTCTTCGCGCTGCGGACGGTGGCGCGCCGATCCAGCGTCGTCCGTCAGGAACTACCTGGTCCCCGCCAACCCGGCGACGAGCGCATTGCGCTGCTGCAACTCGACGGGGCGATGTTCTTCGGTGCGGCGGAACGGATTTCCCACGCCATCACCGACACCGAACGTCCCGAGGTGTCGGTGGTCATCATCCGGATGTCCCAGCTCGGAATGCTCGATGCCACCGGGGCGCACACATTGGCCGAGATCTCCGAAGAACTAGAGTCACGCGGGATCACCGTCATCATCAAGGGGGTTCGACCCGAGCACATGGCACTGCTGGCCAACGTGGGCATCGTCGAGGCGCTTCGTCACGAGAATCACCTCATCGACTCCCTCGAGGATGCGGTGGCGCATGCCAGACGACATGCCGCCGAAGCCCTCTCCGGCGGCCGGAACCCGCTCAGAGCCTGAAGGCCGCCGGCTCCGGCGCGGACAGGTCGTCGATCGCCGGCCACTCCGCGGCGATCTCGTCGACGCTGGGCACATGGTCGAAGGTCACGCCCTTGTTCTGGAACAGCGCCGCGCGCTGGACCTTCCCGCCGCCGACGATGAACACCGAGGCGGAATCGGGCACCTCCTCGGTGCACAGGTAGGCGACCACGGGTGCGACGTATTCCGGGGTGAGCTTCTTGAACACCTCGGGGGGAAGAATGTCCTCGGTCATCCGGGTGGCCGCGATCGGGGCCAGGGCGTTGGCCTTGATGTTGTACTTCGCGCCCTCCTGGGCGAGGGTGTTGATCAGACCCACCAGGCCGAGTTTGGCAGCGCTGTAGTTGGCCTGGCCGAAGTTGCCGAACAGGCCACTGGTGGACGTCGCGACGACGATCCGACCGTAGCTCTGCTCCCGGAAGTGCGGCCAGGCGGCACGGATGACGTTGTAGCCGCCGTAGAGGTGGACCTTGAGTACGGAGTCCCAGGCTTCGTCGGTCATCTTGTGGAAGGTGCCGTCGCGCAGAATGCCGGCATTGCTCACCACGCCGTGGATGGCACCGAACTCCTCGAGGGCGGTCTTGACGATGTTGGCCGCTCCGGCGGCGTCGGCGACGGAATCATAGTTGGCGACGGCGCGGCCGCCGGCCGCGGTGATCTCGTTGACGACCTGGTCGGCCATCGAGTGCCCGGCCCCGGTGCCGTCCCGGGCGCCGCCGAGATCGTTAACGACGACGCAGGCACCCTCTTTTGCCAGGGTCAGCGCGTACTCGCGCCCCAGTCCGCCTCCCGCGCCGGTGACGACGACGACTCGATCCTGTACTCCGGGCATGACGGTCCTTCCTGTGGTGGTGCGGTCATCGTAACCAGGCGTCTTCGTCCGTCATCTGCGCCCCGTGAGACCTAGGAATGCCGACGTTCGGCGATCACGAACGTCGAGAAGCCGTCGCGGTAATCCTCGTCGGGAACCTCAACCCAGCGTTCCAGGCGGCGCATCTCGTCGGCGGAACCGGTCCCGCTGGCATCCCATCCGTGTGCGCTGAGCCACTCGACGAGATCGGCGCGACCCGGGTCGTTGTACGTCAGATCCTGGATGTCCACCGTGCGTTCGATGCCCAGGTCGTCGGCCATCTTCTCCCAGCGCTCCCGCATCCGGGCCCGGCGTTCCTCGTCCTGATGACGAACCGCTTCGGCCGAGAGTCGGCTCCCCGGCGCGCTGAGGGCGGTGATCTGCTCGAAAAGACGGTCCTGGGCGTCGGCCGGCAGGTACATCAGCAGGCCCTCGGCCAGCCAGGCGGTCGGCTCGGCGCCATTGAAGCCCGCCTCGCGCAGCGCGGCGGGCCAGTCCTGGCGCAGGTCGATGGCCACCTCCCGGCGTTCGGCGATCGGGTGGGCCGCCTCGGCGGCCAGCGTGGCCGACTTGTACTCGAGCACCTTGGGCTGGTCGATCTCGTAGACGACGGTGCCGTCGGGCCAGGGCAGCCGGTAGGCCCGCGAGTCGAGGCCGGAGGCCAGGATCACCACCTGCCGGATTCCGGCGGCCGCGGCATCGGCGAAGAAGGTGTCGAAGAAGTGGGTTCGCACCGCCTGGTAGCTCAGCATGTTCGAAAATGCCGCGGCCGCCACGGGATCCGCCGGGTCGATACGGGCCTGCACGGAGTCGTCGAGGAAGTTCTCCCACATCCCGGAGCCCGCACCCCGCACCAGCACCCGGGCATAGGGATCGCGGATCAGCGGTGCGGCGCTCTCGGTCTCCCGGGCACGCGCGGCGGCCACCATCACCGCGGTCGACCCCACGCTCGTGGCGATGTCCCAGGTGTCGTCGTCGCTGCGCATCTTGCTCATGAGTGTGCTCCCCTGATCCGAGTCGGCGGCCTCATCCTAACGAAAAGTTAGGCGGGCTAGCTGTCGGTGAGGGGCCACACCGGCCGGGTCGGGGGCAACAGTTCTTTCCGGCCTTCTTCCCGGACGATCGGTGTCGACGGGCTGAGCCGTCCTGATCCGCCGGAGACGCGGGAGGCCTAATCTCTGTCCTTATGCCCATCGTCGCGGCCCGGGATTCCTATTTCGAGACCGGCATCGAGATCCTTGCCGACCTGGGCTTCGGCGGGCTCAAGCTCGCGGAGGTGTGCAGCCGTCTGGGCGTGACGACGGGATCGTTCTACCACTACTTCACCAGTTGGGGCGCCTACACCCGGGGCCTGATCGGGTATTGGAAGCAGGACCGCACCGACCGGCTTGCCGAGATGTTCGCCCGGCACAGCGATCCGCGCGAGCGCATGCAGGTGATCATCGCCTCGGTTCTCTCACTGCCGCACAGCGCCGAGGCGGCCATCCGAGCCTGGAGTTCGGTGGATCCGGAGGTCCACGCCGTGCAGGTCGAGGTGGACCGCCAGCGGTTCAAAGTCTGTTACGACTACGCCATGGAGATCGTCGAGGACGAACGCCAAGCGGAGGTCTTCGCGGACTGGTCGGTCTACCTCCTGGTGGGTTACGAGCAGGCGACCTTGGAACGGAACCCGAGAATCTACGAGTGGGCCGCGGGCCAGATTCTCGAACTCCTCGAGTCCGGCCGATTCGCCGGAGTCCCGCCGCGATGACCGATCGCCCCAACATCCTGCTGCTGCTGACCGACGAGGAACGGGAGCGGGTCTGGTTCCCCGACCACGTCCGCTTCCCTCACCGGGAGAAGCTCGGCGAGCGCGGAATGCGTCTCACCAATCACCACGTCCACACCTTTCCGTGCACCCCGAGCAGGGCGACCATCCTGACAGGCCGGCACGCCGCCTCGACGGCGATGTTCGACAACATCAATTTCGGCTGGCAGCAGCCGCTGAGCCCGCGGATTCCGACCATCGGGCACCTGCTGGGTCTGCAGGGCTATCGCTGCGCATATCTGGGCAAGTGGCACCTGGGCGGCGCATCCCGTCGGGATGATCTGCGCCAGTACGGTTTCCACGACTGGCGCGGTCCGGACACACACGGCACCCCCTACCTCGGTCACTTCATCGACGGGCGGACGGCACGGGAGGCGGCCGGCTGGATCACCCGTCACGCCAACGACTCTCAGCCCTGGCTGCTGGTGTGTTCCTTCGTCAACCCGCACGACATCATGCTCTACCCCAGGTTCCGCAAACCGCGGGTGAACGACCATGGCGCTGCGCTTCCGCCGAACTTCAACGACGACCTGGCCACCAAACCGATCACCCAGCGCTACTGGAAGATCACCTGCGACGTCACCGGCGGGATCGTCCGCGACGAGCGGGCCTGGCGGATGCTGATCAATGCCTACATCGACCTGCAACGTGAGGTCGACCGCCACCTCGGCACCGTCTTGGACGCCCTGGCGGCCTCCGGCGCGGAGGCGAACACCCTGGTGCTGGCGACCTCCGACCACGGCGATCTCGCCGGCGCCCACGGGCTGCGCCAGAAGGCGGCCAACCTCTACCGGGAGAACGCCCAGGTGCCACTGACGATGGCCTGGCCCGGCACGATCCCGGCGGGCACCTGCACCACCCGACTCTCCGGAGCCGTGGACCTGGTCCCCACATTGCTGTCGGTGGCCGGCGTGAAGGCCGACCGATCCGGGACCCAGCCGCTGCCCGGCCGCGATCTGAGCCCATTGTGGTCCCAACCGGACCGGCCGGTACGCGAAGCAGTCCTGGTCACCAGCGACGCCTTCTCCAGCATCGGCCCGGCCGGCCCGCACCGCGGATTCCTGCGAGGCATCATCACCGAGACGCACAAGTACGGCCGCTACTTCCGTCCTGGCGAGCAAGGCCTCGGCCGCGCCGCGGCCGACCTCGAACTCTACGACCGGGTCGAGGATCCCGCGGAGTTGTGCAACCTGACGCACCCGCCGACCGGCACGCGCGACGAATGCCTCATCACCGATCTCGACCGTCGGCTCGACGAGCTGATCGCATCGGAGATCGGCGCCGACACCGTCGACTTGGCCAATCCGGACAGCACGCTCGGCGACGTTCTGGGATGGCTGTGGAATCGGCGCGCCCGCAGATCGCCCGATCTGGCCGGCGTCGCCGGTTGAGGGCGCGGCGTACCCACCGCGGACCGGGGATCTACGATCCAGCCATGCTCAACCCCGCCGAACTGACTCGGCGGGCGCTGACCCTGATCCAGGAGCGTGACCCCAAGGGCGACGCCGCCCGCCGAGCTCTGCGCGCGGCGATCTTCATCCCCGTCGCGGCCGCGATTGGCTTCGCGGTCGCCGGTGACACCCAGACACCGGTTTTCGCCCTCGTCGGCGCCATCGCGCTACTGATCGCGGCCGACTTTCCGGGCACAACCGCGACCCGGGCACTGGCTTACGGCGTGCTGGCCGTCATCGGAACGATCCTGATCTCGGTGGCCACCGTGGCGGCCCCGCACCCGTGGGTGGCGGTGCCGCTGTCTTTTCTCGTCGGCGCGCTGGTGGTCTTCCTCGGACTGCTCAGCGACGTGGTCGCGGCGGGCCAGCGCGCGACGCTGATGACGTTCATCCTGCCGGTGTGCATCCGGCCGCCCGGACCGCTGGCCGACCGGCTGCTCGGCTGGTTCATCGCACTGGCCGTCTGTGTGCCGGCCGCGTTACTGGTGTTCCCGCCCCGGTACCACAGCGAGTTGCGCCGACAGGCCGCCCGCGTGTGCGCTGCGCTGGCCGACCGGATCGAAGGGTCCTCCCCATCGGCGGAGGAGTTGGCCGCCGCGATGGCGGATTTGCGGAAAGAGTTCATGAGCAACGCCTTTCGACCGGTCGCCTTGACCGCAGGCAGCCGCTCGCTGATCCGGGTGATCTCCAACCTGCAGTGGCTGAGCGAGCGGGTGGACGCCGAGACCGGACGGCTCCTGGGCCCGATGGCCGCCTCTGGTGTCCGGTTACTGCGACGTTGCGCCCAGACACTGTCCGGACCGGAGCAGGCCGGCGCAGACGCCGACCTGACCGACGCTGTCATCGCGCACCGCGGAACGGCGATGCGCCGCTACCGGGCGGATATCGACGCCATCCTCGCCGAACCCGACGACGCCGCGGCGGTCGAACTCGGCAGGATGTTGTTCAGTCGGCGCACCATGAGCGCGACCATCGGTCTGACCGGCAGCACCATCGCCTACGCGGCGGCGGTCGACGGCCGCCCGGTGTGGGCCAAACTGCTGGGCCTGCAGTTACCCGAGACCGGGGTGGCCGACCGGGTTCCCTCGAAGCGGACCGCGTTCGCCGCACTCGGCGGATACCTGAGCACCCGGTCGATCACCGTGATGAACAGTTTGCGCACCGGGTTGGCGCTGGCGCTCGCGGTCACGGTGACCTTCGTCTTCCCGGTCCCCAATGCGCCCTGGGTGGTGCTGGGCGCGTTGTCGGTGCTGCGCAGCAGTGCCGCGACGACGGGGACCACGGTCGTCCGGACCGTGGTAGGCACCACCATCGGGATCGTGATCGGTGCCCTCGTCATCGCCGTCCTCGGGGTGGATCCGCCGGTGCTGTGGACGCTGCTCCCCCTGGTGGCCTTCGGCTCAAGCTACGTGTCGCGGGTCGGCTCGTTCACCGCCGGCCAGGCGCTGTTCACCATGATGGTTCTCATCGTCTTCAACCTGATGCAGCCGACCGGGTGGCAGGTCGGATTCGCCCGGCTGGAGGACATCCTGGTCGGCGCATCGGTCGGGATGGTGGTCTCGGTGTTGCTATGGCCGCGGGGCGGCGCCGCGGCGGTGCGGCGCGCGATCGACGGCGCGCTGGCGGTCGGCTCGAAATACCTCACCGCCGCCGTGGCCAGGGTCACCCGGGGAGCCTCCGAACAGGCCGACGACGCGGTCAGCGCGTTGAGCCGGGAGACGCTCGTCGCGATTCGCACCTACGGCGACGCCGTGCACGACTATCTGTCGGAGAACGCGGGGGCCATCGACCCGGAGTTGCTGGACACCGCCAACGAGATACCCCGGGTGCGTAACGCCGGGGACGTCATCGCCGACATCGTGCCGCCGCCCATCGGGGTCTACCCGCGCGCCCGCCGGGTGTTGGAGGATCACACCGCGGCGGTGTCTGCCCGGCTTGACGGCGAGGTGACCGAGCCGCTTCCGGCGATCAGCGACGAGTTCGTCATCGCGCTGCGGTCCGAGGCCCGGCCCGGTGAACTGGCGGCCGCCGCGGCGCTGCCCCTGGTCACCGCCGCCGCGAATGTCGGCGAACTGGAGTTGCTCTACCCGGCGCCGGCCGTGCCGTAGCACGGATCAGCCCAGAACATCCATCGCCGCCGTGCGCGCCTCCGCGGGTCCGGCGGTCTCCAGCACCGCCTCGGCGGCGTCCCGGCACTGCTGCAGGGTCACCGATGCCAGTTTGGCGCCGACCGGGGTGACCGCGGATGCCGCCGCCGACAACGATGTCACCCCCAGGCCGGTCAGGACACACGCCAGCAAGGGGTCGGCCGCCGCCTCGCCGCACACCCCGACCGGCTTCCCGACGGCCGCGCCGGCCCGGGCGGTCTGGGCCACCAGGGCGATCACGCCGGGCTGCCACGGGTCGGTGAGGGTCGCCAGATCCGCCGACATCCGGTCGGCCGCCATCGTGTACTGCGCCAGGTCATTGGTGCCGATCGAGAGGAACTCGACGTGCTCGAGGATCCGGTCGGCCAGCAAAGCCGCCGCGGGCACCTCGATCATCACCCCGGGGTGCAGGTCACGCTCGCGGGCCAGTTCGGCGAACTGGCGGGCCTCGTCGGCGGTGGCGATCATCGGCGCCATCACCCACGGCGCGTTGCCCGTCCGCTGTGCCGCCGCCGCGATCGCGTCGAGTTGGCGGGCCACCAGGTCGGCGTCGATCGCCACGATCCGGAAACCCCTGACGCCCAGCGCCGGATTAGCCTCTTCGGGGTTGGTGACGAACTTCAGCGGCTTATCGGATCCGGCGTCAAGGGTGCGGATCACCACCTTCTGCCCCGCGAAGGCCTCGAGCACCTCGGCGTAGATCGCGGCCTGCTCGTCGACCGTGGGCTCGCTGTCGCGATCCAGGAAACACAGTTCGGTGCGGAACAGGCCGACACCCTCCCCCGGCGCCTGACGGGCGGCCCGGGCGGCCGAGCCGTCGGCCACGTTGGCCAGGATCGAGACCGGGTGGCCGTCGGCGGTGGCGCCCGGTCCGGTCCAGCCCGCCATGGCGGCCGCCGCGACGTCGGCCGCCGCGACCGCCGCCGCGGCATCGGCCCGGTCGGGGTTGATCGTCACGGTTCCGCGATTGCCGTCCAGCAGCACCATGGTCCCCACGGCGACCTCGTCGAGGCCGTGCACCGCGACCACGCACGGGATTCCCAACTGGCGCGCGATGATCGCCGTATGGCTGGTCGGCCCGCCCAGGGTGGTGGCCAACCCGACGACGCGGTGCGGGTCAAGACCCGCGGTGTCGGCCGGGGCGAGATCCTCGGCGCACAGGATCGACGGTTCCGCGGGCTCGGGCACACCCGGTTCCGGTAGCCCGGCGAGTTCGGCGATGACCCGGTCGCGGATGTCCTTGAGGTCGGTCACCCGCTCGGCCATCAGGCCGCCCATCTTGGTGAACATCTCGATGAACTGCGCGGCCGCATCCGCGGTCGCCCGTACCGCGGGCCTGCCCGCCTTGATGGCGTTCTCCGCCGAGCCCAGCCAGGCCCGATCCTGCGCGAGTTGGGCGGTGGCGGTCAGCACCTCCGCGGCCGCACCGGTGGCCTCGGCGGCACGCTCGCGCAGTCGCTGGGCCACCGCGGCGGCAGCGGCGCCGAACCGTGCCACCTCCTCGGGACGCTCCGGCTCGGGCAGGTCGCCACCCGGTGCCAGATCGTCGATCGACGGCAGGCGATTAGCCCGGATCACGGGGGCGAAGCGGACGCCGGGGACCACCGGGACCCCGCTCAGCACAGAGGTTTGTGGCTTGGTCATGACCTGGATTACAACAAACCGTTGACACCGGCACAGGTGCGGCGGTAAAACAACACATATCCACACAAAGTGTGTATAAAACCACATTGTCCGATCGAGTCGAGGTGCCGTGTACCCGGAGGAACGCCAGCAGGCGATCGCCGCCCAGGTGATGTCCCGGGGACGGGCCTCGGTCGCCGAACTCGCGCAGGCCTATGACGTGACGACCGAGACGGTGCGGCGCGACCTGGCCGTTCTGGACCGGGCAGGGGTGCTGCGCCGGGTTCACGGCGGAGCGGTGCCGGTTCGGGCACTCCATCTGGTGGAGCCCAGTGTCGATGCCCGGGAAGCGACCCGGTCGGCCCACAAACAGGCCATCGCTCGGGCCGCCACCGATTTCCTGCCCCGCAATGCCACCGTGCTGTTCGACGCGGGCACCACCACAGCCCGGGTGGCCGCCCTGCTACCGGCGGACCGGGACCTGCTGGTGGTCACCAACTCGGTCCCCATCGCCGCCCGGGTGGCCGCCATCGGTTCGGTTCGCCTACAACTGCTCGGTGGCCGGGTGCGCGGGTTGACCCAGGCCGCTGTCGGCGAGCAGGCCGTCCGCACACTGGAGTCGATGCGGGTCGACATCGCCTTCATCGGCGCCAACGGGATCAGCGCCCGCCACGGCCTGTCGACCCCTGATCCCGAGGAGGCCGCCGTCAAGCGGGCGATGGTCGGCTGCGCCAATTTCGTCGTCGTCGTCGCCGACTCGTCCAAGATCGGGCAGGAGGACTTCATCAGCTTCGCCGCGATCGAATCGGTCGATGTTCTGGTCACCGACTCCGAGGCGTCCTCGGCCGACCGGGAAGAGATCACCCGGATAGGTGTGGAAGTCGTTATCGCCCAGGACAATTCATGATCGTCACAGTCACCCCCAACCCGAGTATCGACCGCACCGTCACCCTTCCCGAGGAGCTGCGCCGCGGCGCCGTGCACCGGGTCGTTTCGGTGACGAGCGAGCCCGGCGGCAAAGGCGTCAACGTGGCCCGAGCACTGACCCTGGCCGACGTGGACACGACCGCGGTGCTGCCGGCCGCCGAGCACGACCCGATCCTGGCGGGTCTCGCGGCCCAGGGCGTGATCTTTCGCGCCGTACCGATAGCCGGCGGGGTCCGCACGAACCTCACCATCACCGAGGCCGACGGCACCACGACCAAGATCAACGAGCCCGGGGCCGTGCTGGACCCCGCCGAGGCGGAAGCCCTCGCGTGGGCGGTGATCCAGTCGGCCCGGGCCGGGCACTGGGTGGTGCTCTCCGGGTCGCTGCCGCCCGGACTGCCACCGGGCTGGTACTCGGATATGACGGCCGCGCTCAAGGCCCACGGCTGCACAGTGGCGGTGGACACCTCCGATGCGCCGCTGACGGCGCTGGCCGCCCGGTTGGAGCACGCCGCCCCGGACCTCATCAAGCCGAACTCCGAGGAACTCGCCGGCCTAGCGGCGGTGCCGCCCGCGTCGCTGGAGGACGCGGTGGCGCGGGGTGATGCCGGGCCGGTCGTGGACGCGGCGCGCCGACTCGTCGACCGGGGTGTCGGTGCGGTGCTGGCCACCCTCGGCCCGGCCGGGGCGGTGTTGGTCGACGCCGGTGGCGCCTGGCTGGCCACACCACCGCCGATCACGCCGCGCAGCACCGTCGGCGCGGGGGACGCGTCGCTGGCGGG
>SYAB01000337.1 GCA_005787665.1 Actinomycetota bacterium | reverse complement strand
CCGGCAGCTTCAGCAGGTCGGCGTGGAGGCGATCGGAGTGGACGATCCGGCCCTGGACGCCGAGGTCATCGCCGTCGCGGACGAGGGGTTCCGATCGCTGGGCCTGAACGGCTTCCGGCTGGAGATCACCTCGCTGGGCGATGACACCTGCCGGCCTCAGTACCGGGAGTTGCTCCAGCAGTTCCTCTTCGGTCTGGACCTCGACGAGCCCACCCGCGAGCGGGCGGCGCTCAATCCGCTTCGGGTCCTCGACGACAAGCGCCCGCACATCCGCGAGATGACATCGGCGGCCCCGGTGATGCTCGACCATCTCTCCGAGGCGGCCCGGAAGCACTTCGACACCGTGTTGGCCCACCTCGACGCCCTGGGCGTGCCCTACACGGTGAACCCCCGCCTGGTTCGCGGCCTGGACTACTACACCAAGACCACGTTCGAATTCGTCCACGACGGTCTGGGCGCGCAATCCGGAATCGGTGGCGGCGGCCGCTATGACGGTCTGATGGCGCAGCTCGGCGGCCAGGATCTCTCCGGTATCGGGTTCGGGCTGGGCGTGGACCGGACCATGCTCGCGTTGCGAGCGGAAGGGCGCCCGGTCGGGCAGTCCCGCCGCTGCGAGGTGTTCGGGGTCCCACTGGGTGAGCAGTCCAAGATCGAACTCGCTCGCCTGGCCGCGGAACTGCGGGCCGCCGGTGTGCGGGTGGATCTGACCTATGGCGACCGCGGGATTAAAGCCGCGATGCGTGCCGCCGACCGTTCCGGGGCGCGCCTCGCACTGGTCGCCGGTGACCGTGATATTGCCGCGGGAACGATCGGGGTCAAAGACCTCTCCGACGGTACTCAAGTAGATGTGGCCGCCGATTGCGTTGTCGCTGAGGTACTTTCGCGACTCGGGTGATCCCCTGCGGGGTGACCCGCCGGCCCTCACGGAATTCTTAGTGACGGTCGGGAACCGGTGCGGCGCGGCCCGGCGTTGAGCAGGCATGAACGCGCTGATCGAGGACTACCTGCGCTCCCGGGGGGTGCGATACTTCCGCGGCCATCATGACGACGAGTTCTTCTACCTCGTCGACTTCCTGGTCGAGGGCCACCGGGGCCGCCTCAACGTCCACCTCGAGGTGTGCGGCGACGGTCGTGACGCGGTCCGCCTCAGCGTCAGCCCGGAGCGGTTCTACCCGGCGGACCGCCGCGATCGGCTCACCGCCATCGCCGCCCGGTGGAATGCGGGGGACCCGTGTGTGTACGCCGTGGTGCACGAATCCAGTGATCCGGAGCTGGTCGGGGTAAGCGCCGGAACCACCCACCGACCCGGTGATCTGGCTGGGCTGACCGACTTCGTGGACCGGGCAGTGGGGGCCTCGATTGAGGTGTTCGCCCAGCTGAGGCACGCCGGTCTGCCGGATGTGGCCGACGGGCGGGCGTTGCGGGACGCGGGCTGAAGGATTCCGGCGTAACGCTGTGTCGCCGGCCGGCGATAGGGCCGGTATGCGACATCTCACTGCAGTGGGTGCAGCGGCGATTCTGTGCGCCGCGGGGATCGTGGGCGCGTCCCCGGTGGTCGCCGACCCCGTCGACACCGACCCGCCCGCCACCGAGACCAGTACTGCGCCGAGCAGCACCGAGACCAGCGCCGCGCCGAGCAGCACCGAGACCAGCGTCGCGCCGACCAGCACCGAGACCAGCACAGCGCCAAGCGGCACCGAGTCCAGCGCCGCGCCGAGCAGCACTCCCAGCACTGCGCCGGCGTCCGACTCCGCCGGCGCCCGAAAGGTCACCTACACCGTCACCACCACCAGCGACCTGACCGCCAACATCTACTACGTCGCCGGCGACCCGCCCGACCAGGCCTCGGCGAACAAACCGCAGTACATGCCGATGGCCCGCACCACGGTGGGGCCGGGCGCGCCCTGGACCATGCAGGCCTCTCTCGACGACCCCACCCAGTGGGCCTTCGTCAGCGCCAGCGGCGGGCTACGGGTGAACCCTGAGTTCCGGTGTGAGATCGCCGTCGACGGTCAGGTCGTCGTTTCGCAGCAGGGCGGCAGCGGCGTGCAGTGCGCCCTGCGCCCGTGGTGACGGCTGTCGGTTCCGCGGCGGGCCCTGCCGGCCCGGTCAGCCGAGGTTTGAGGCCTTGAAGGTGTTGCACTGGTTGGGATCGCCGGTCTGGTAGCCCACGGTGAACCACTTCTGGCGCTGCTCGGAGGAGCCGTGGGTCCAGCTTTCCGGGTTCACCCGGCCGGTGGACTCTTTCTGAATGCGGTCATCGCCCACCGACGAGGCTGCCGACAGCGCGTCGGCGATGTCCTTGTCGGTCAGCGGCTGCAGGTAGGTGACATCGGTTCCCGGCTGTTTGGTGATCGCGGCGTAGTGCGCCCACACCCCGGCATAGCAGTCGGCCTGTAACTCCGAGCGCACCCCGTTGCCGGTTGCGCCCTGGGCACCCTGCTGGGCCTTGCCCAGGTCACCGGTCAGGTTCTGCACGTGATGACCGTATTCGTGGGCCACCACGTACTCCTCGGCGAGTGGGCCTCCGCTGGAGCCGAACTGGGTCTTGAGGACCTGGAAGAAATCGGTGTCGAAGTAGGCCGTCCGATCGGCCGGGCAGTAGAACGGCCCGACACTGCTGTCGGCGGGACCGCAGCCGGTCTGGATCTGGCCCTTGAACAACTTCATATTGGGTCGCTGGTAGCCGCGCAGCAGGTCCTCCCACACCGCGTCCACCGAGTTGCCGGTGGCCACCACGCGGCACTCGACGTATTTGTTGGCGTCCGCGCCCGTCTTGCACTTGCTCAGGTCGTAGCTGGGCCCAGACTGCGACGGTCCGATGGGTTGCTGCAGCACCGGTCCCGGATCCACACCGAGGAACAACGCCAGCAACACGATGGCGAGCCCGCCGACGCCGCCGCCGATCGCGATCCCGCGTCCGCCACCCCCGGTGGACGTTGTGCTGGTGTCGATCCGCATACCTTCGTTGAAGGTCATATGCGCTCCTCGTGATCTCACCCGTCCGGCCGGGCGGTTGACGCTGACCAGTTTGCCACAGGCCCCGCCACCGGTGGCGTGGTCGGCGCCGTCCCGAGACCTCCTAGACTGAGCAGTCGTTCACCGGTCGATTCCAGTCGTCATCCAGGGAGATCTCTAGTGCTGCGCAGTCATGCCGCCGGGTCGTTGCGGGCCTCCGATGCGGGGCGGAGGGTCACGCTGGCCGGATGGGTGGCGCGGCGGCGTGACCATGGCGGCGTGATCTTCATCGATCTGCGCGACGGATCCGGTGGGTCGGGGGTCGCCCAGGTGGTGTTCCGCGAGGCCTCGGTGCTGGAGGCGGCGCACCGGCTGCGGGCCGAGTTCTGCGTCGCCGTCGATGGTGTGGTCGAGATCCGGCCGGAGGGAAATGCCAACCCCGACATCGCCACCGGGGACATCGAGGTCAATGCGACATCGCTGACCGTGCTGGGGGAGAGCGCGCCCCTGCCGTTCCAGCTCGACGAGCACGCGGGCGAGGAGGCGCGGCTGCGGCACCGGTATCTGGATATGCGTCGCGACGGCGGCACCGGCGACGCCCTTCGGCTGCGCTCGAAGGTCAACGCCGCCGCCCGTGCGGTGCTGGCGGGCCACGATTTCGTGGAGGTCGAGACCCCGACGTTGACCCGATCCACGCCGGAAGGTGCGCGGGACTTCCTGGTGCCAGCCCGGCTGCAGCCCGGTTCTTTCTACGCCCTGCCGCAGAGTCCGCAGCTGTTCAAACAGCTACTGATGG
>SYAB01000336.1 GCA_005787665.1 Actinomycetota bacterium | reverse complement strand
CCGAGCTCGCCGGTGCGGAACCAGCCGTCGGCGGTGATCGCCTCGTTGGTCGCCTCCGGCTTGTTGTGGTATCCCTCCATCAACTGCGGTGTGCGGAACCACAAGTCGCCGGGCTGACCGACCGGCACGTCCTGCAGGGTGTCCGGGTTGACCACCCGCACCTCGACCTGACGGGCAGGCTGGCCGGCGCTGGTGAGACGCTCAGGATGCGCGGCGTCGCGGTGGGCCTCCGGGGACAGCTGGGTGACGGCGCCGCAGACCTCGGTCAGGCCGTACACCTGGACGAAGTCGGTGTGGGGAAACGCCTCCAATGCCTTGGCCAACAGGGCCGGTGGCATCGGGGACGCGCCGTAAACGTAGGTGCGCAATTGGCTGAAGAGCGCGACCGCGTCGGGCCCGAGTTCGAGAACCTTGCCGAGCACCGCGGGCACCAGGAAGGTGCGGGTGGCGCCGGCGAGCATCGCCCCGGCCAGCGACGCACCGTCGACCTCGCGGGTCATGATGCTGGGGATGCCGGCGTGGATGCCGAACTGCGCGTAGGAGGAGCCGCCGACGTGGAACAGCGGCATCGCGACCATGTTCTTGTCGTCGGCCTCGAACTCGAAGGTCCCGGCGTTGAGGGTGTGCGCCACCAGGTTGGCCTGAGTCAGCCTGATGCCCTTGGGGTTTCCGGTGGTGCCCGAGGAGTACATGATCACGCACACGTCGTCCGGGCTGACGTCCGCACCGCGGCCGCGCGGGGTGGCCGCGGCGAGCGTGGCCTCGTACTCGTCGCCCTCGGAGCCTTCCGGAGTGACCTCGATGACATGCTCCACACCCGTAATCCGGTCGCGGATCACGTCGATACCGTCCTTGAGTTCGGCGCCGACGATGAGCAGTTTGGCGCCGGAATCGTTGAGGACGTAGTCCGTCTCCTCCCCGGCGAGCCGGAAGTTGATGATCGCGGTCGCGGCCCCGAGCGACGCGGCCGCCAGGGTGGTCTCGACGCATGCCGGATGGTTCTTGTCCAGGAAGGCCACCACATCGCCGCGGCCGACCCCGCGGTCGGCCAGTGCGCCGGCCAGTCGGCGTACCCGGTCGTCGAACTCGGCCCAGGTGAAGGTGCGGCCCAGGTAGGTGATGGCGACCTCGTCGGGTTTGGTCTGCGCCCAGTGCGTCAGGCGGTCGTCGAGGAAGCGCGGTTCGGGAGGCTGCTGCATACCGGACAGGGTGCCATCCGGGGACGGCGCGTTGGACGGTTTCCCCCAATCGGCGGACGGGATCGTCCACCGCAACGAGGTCCGAACGGCCGACCGATGTGGCCCGCGCCACACCGCACAGTGGTGTGACGGCCGACACAGACGATCGGCCACCCGGCCCCGAGGGCCCCGTCGAAGGGAACAGAAATGAACACCATCACCCGCCGCGTCGTGACCATCCTGGCCGGACCCGCGATCACCACCGGATTCCTCGCCGCCGGGATCATCGCGGGTGCCCCCGCCCAGGCCAAGGCCCAGACCGTCCAGCAGCCCACCTGCTTCACATCACCGGTGGCCGGCCCGACCCCCAACACCATGAACCCGCTGACCCGCGCGGCCCAGGTGAACGCGATTCAGCCCGCGACCCACGTGTTCTCACCCGCGGTCAGCTGCATCGGGCACTGAGGTGGTCTTCTGCGGGCGCAGCAGCACCATCGCCACGACGATCGCCGCAGCGGGCACGACCGCCATGATCAGACTCACGTCGTGGATCGCGGTCAGCCAGCTGTCGTTGGCCTCCGCCACCACCCAGCGCGCCCGCTCGGGGTCGAGGACCTCGCTGCCGGCCGCCGGATTCGGCGCCCCGCCGTGGGCCACCCGCAACGCTTCGCGGGCCTGGTCCTCGCTGATACCGGCCTCCGCCAGTTTTGCGCGACCGTCGCGCAGGAACAGCATGGTGCCGACGAGGGCGAACAGCGCCGGCCCCAGCGAGTATGCGGCCTGGCCGACCGCAGGCTTGACCGCCGAGACGACCCCGCCCAGTTCGGGCGGCGCGCTGGACATCATGATCGTCGACTGGGGGGTCTGCACCACCGCTCCGCCAATCGCGTTGAGGGCGACCGCGACGCCGAGCACCGCAATGGGGGTGTTCGCATACAGCACCACCAGCATCAGCATGCTGATCAGCAGGATCACCAGTCCGGCGACGAGCACCGCCCGCTCGCCGAACCTGGTGACCGCCCGCCCGGCGGCCACGGCGGCCCCCGAGGCGATCAGCATCGCCGGAATCAGCAACAGGCCCAGCAGTTCCGGTGACTCTCCGCGCAGCGTCACCAGGTAGTAGGCGAACAGGATGGTGCCGCCGCCCCCCAGGAAGTTGAAGGTGGCGCCGGCGGTGAGTGCGGCGTTGAACCTGCCGGAGCGGAAGATACGCATGTCGAGGGCGGGAGCATCGGTGTGCAGTTCCCAGCGGACGAACGCGACCCCCAGCGCCAGACCCACGGCGATCAACACGAGCGCCCCGGCGTTGACGCCACCCTGCAGTTCGGTCAGGCCGTAGATGACGGTGATCAGCGCGGCCGCGACCAGCAGGATGCCCGGGATGTCGAGCGTGCGTTTGTCCTTGACCGTTTCGGGCACATAACGCAGCGTGATCACGAGGGTGAGTGCCGCCAGCACCGGAGTCACCAAAAGACAGGTGCGCCAACCGAAGTGGCTGGCCAGCCAGCCGCCGATGGCCGGCTGGAACACGGCCAGGGCGTGCCCGGCGCCGAGGTAGGCGGCGATGGCGCCGGCTCGCCGGCCGGGCGGGAACACCGCGTTGACGATTGCCAGCGAGAGTCCGAGCACGAACGCGAACGCCACCCCCAAACCGGCTCGGGCGATGATGAGCACACTGACATGCGGGGCCAGCGCGCCGAGCACCCCGAAGCCGATCGAGCCGTAGATGCCGGCGAGGAACATCCGCTTCATGCCGTTCAGGTCGCCCAGGGCACCCGCGCCGAGCACCGCGGCCGCCAGCGTGAGGGTGCACAGGCTGGCGATGAAACTGGCGGTGGAGGGGCTGAACTGCAGCCCCCGGCGGACCTCGGCGAGATTGGCCGACAACGTGGTGGGGTCGGCGGCGGTGATGCTGTAGCCCAGGCCCATCGCGACGATGGTCATGGTGGCCGCGCGACCGGAGACCTGGCGCTGCTCATCGGCTTTGGGCACCACCCGATGCTATGCGCCCGAAGGAGCGCATAGGGCCGATCAGGATCGGCCACGACCGCCTGCTCACCCTCTAGGGTGGCAACCATGACCGATCTGCTGCGCCATCCCCTGCACACCGGCCATCTGCTGGTCGGCGCGCTCAAGCGCAACCGGGACCGGCCGGTGCTCTTCCTCGGCGACGTCACGCTGACCGGCGGGGAGTTGGCCGACCGGATCAGCCAGTACATCGGCGCCTTCGAAGCGCTGGGGGCGGGCAGTGGGGCGACCGTCGGACTGCTGTCGCTGAACCGGCCGGAGGTCCTGATGATCATCGGTGCCGGGCAGACCCAGGGGTACCGGCGCACCGCCCTGCACCCGTTGGGTTCCCTCGAGGACCACGCCTACGTGCTTGCCGACGCCGGGGCCACCTCGTTGGTGATCGACCCGAATCCGATGTTCGTCGAGCGCGCGGTCGGCCTGCTGGAGAAAGTTCCCTCGCTGCGGCAGGTGCTGACCCTGGGTCCGGTGCCCGCTGAACTCGCCGAGGTGGGCGTGGACCTGATCGCCGCGGCCGCCCAGCACCCGCCGCGACCGTTGGCGGCGGCGGATCTGCCACCCGACCACATCGGCGGACTCACCTACACCGGCGGAACCACCGGCAAGCCGAAGGGGGTGATCGGGACCGTCGGATCCATCCTGACGATGACCACCAGCCAGCTGGCCGAGTGGGAGTGGCCGGAGCACCCGCGGTTCCTGATGTGCACCCCGCTCTCGCACGCCGGCGCGGCCTTCTTCGTGCCCACCGTCGTCAAGGGCGGCGAGATGATCGTGCTGCCCAAATTCGACCCGGCCGAGGTGCTGCGGGTCATCGAGGAACGGCGCATCACCGCGACCATGCTGGTGCCCTCGATGATCTACGCACTGATGGACCATCCGGAGTCCCACACCCGTGACCTGTCCTCACTGGAGACCGTCTACTACGGGGCATCGGCGATGAACCCGGTGCGGCTGGCGGAGGCGATCGGCCGCGTCGGGCCGATCTTCGCGCAGTACTACGGGCAGTCCGAGGCCCCGATGGTGATCACCTATCTCGCCAAGGGCGACCATGACGAGAAGCGGCTGACCTCCTGCGGGCGGCCCACGCTGTTCTCCCGAACCGCGCTGCTCGACGCCGACGGACACCCCGTCGCCCCCGGCGAGGTCGGCGAGATCTGCGTGTCCGGGCCACTGCTGGCCGGCGGGTACTGGAACCTGCCCGAGGAGACCGCCGCGACGTTCACCGGGGGCTGGCTGCACACCGGCGATATGGCCCGCGAGGACGAGCAGGGCTTCTGGTACATCGTCGACCGGGTCAAGGACCTGAGCGTCACCGGCGGGTT
>SYAB01000335.1 GCA_005787665.1 Actinomycetota bacterium | reverse complement strand
GGCGCCGAAGGTGGTGGCGCATCCGCAGAACATCTTGGTGGCCGTGGACAGTTCGACGTGCACCTCCAGACCCAGCACCGGGTCGAAGCGCGCGACGACGTCGTCGTAGTCGAGCAGGTCGGCGGTCGCAGCTGTGGTCATGAGCAAATCCTAGTTGGGGCGCTGTACCCGTCGCCGAGTGTGAAGCCACTGCGAAATCCGGCCCGGTTTTCCGCAGCAGTTTCACGCTCGGCGAGCCGGGGGCCCGCAGCTCAAGACCGGGGGCTCGACGCGCTCACACCCGGCCGGCGACGAACCCCGCGGCGTCGGTGACGTAGGGCGGGAACTCGTAGCCGTTGTGAGCGGCGCGGTCGCGGCCGCCCGGCGAGCAGATCGGGTCCCCGGGGCTGCACAGGTCGATGGCCTGGGCGGCGAACAGACCCACGCTGGACAGCGGGGTGCCGAACCGGGCGGCGGGGTTGCCGAACACCGCGACCGCGGAGATCTGGTCGGCCGCCTCCGGCGGCATCGGCGGCGCGGAGCCCAGGTTGCCGACGAGAGTGCCCAGCGGCGCCACGCCCGCCAGCATGGACATCACTGCAGCGCCCTGGGAGAAGCCGCCCAGGACGAACCGGGTCGCGGGGCACGCCGTGGCGACCGCGGCCAGGTGGTTCTCGGTGTCGATCGCGCCCGCGGAGGTGGTGAGGAAGTTGATGCTGGCGGGATAGTTCACCCCGTAGACGGCCAGGCTGCGGCCGCCCAGCATCGGCGTGAGGGTATCGGCAAGGGCCTGGCCGACCCGGCCAGGACCGGGCGGCTCCCCGGTGCCCCGGGCGAACACCAACTCCACATCGGGGCAGCCGTCGGCGTTGGCCACCGGGACCGGGCCGAGCGGGGCGACGACGGTGATGAGGGCGGCAGCCGCAGCGGCGAGCCGGAAGTACTCAGCCAAAGAAGGCCGCCGCATCGTCGTAGCGGCTCTGCGGCACCAGCTTGAGCTGAGCCACCGCGTCGGCCAGCGGAACCCGGCCGATGTCCTCGCCACGCAGCGAGACCATCATCCCGTACTCACCGGCGTGGGCGGCATCGGCGGCGTTGACCCCGAATCGGGTGGCCAGCACCCGGTCGTAGGCGGTCGGGGTGCCGCCGCGCTGAATGTGGCCCAGCACGGTGACCCGGACCTCCTTGCGGATCCGCTTCTCGACCTCGTGCGCCAGTTGCTGGGCCACCCCGGTGAACCGCTCGTGACCGAACTCGTCGACACCGCCGTGGCGCAGGTCCATCGACCCCTCCACCG
Organism: Actinomycetota bacterium; assembly: GCA_005787665.1. Next base: position 4,503 of record SYAB01000335.1, on the reverse strand, counting down.
GCTTGGCCCCCTCGGCGACCACACAGATGAAGTGCGAGGCACCGCGCTGGAAGCGTTGCTTGACCAGGCGGCACACCTCCTCGACGTCGTAGGGCTGCTCGGGGATCAGGGTCATGTGCGCTCCGGAGGCCAGCCCGGCGTTCAGCGCGATCCAGCCTGCGTGGCGACCCATCACCTCCACCAGCATCACCCGCTGATGGGACTCCGCGGTGCTGTGCAGGCGGTCGATGGCCTCGGTGGCGATCATCAGGGCGGTGTCGTGGCCGAATGTGACGTCGGTGCAGTCGATGTCGTTGTCGATGGTCTTGGGAACCCCGACGACCGGCACGCCCTCCTGGGTCAGCCAGTGCGCCGCGGTCAACGTGCCCTCGCCGCCGATCGGGATCAGGACATCAATCCCGTTGTCCTCCAGGGTGGCCTTGATGTCGTCGATCCCGGCCCTCAGCTTTTCGGGGTTGGTCCGGGCGGTGCCCAGCATGGTGCCGCCCTTGGCCAGCAGCCGGTCGTTTCGATCGTCGTTGTAGAGCTGAACCCGGCGGTTCTCCAGGAGGCCACGCCAGCCGTCCTGGAAACCCACCACCGACGAGCCGTAGCGGGCGTCGCAGGTCCGCACCACCGCCCGGATCACGGCGTTGAGACCGGGGCAGTCGCCGCCGCCGGTGAGAACTCCGATTCGCATGGGATCTATCTAACCTTCCCGACGCCCCCCGCGGAGGGGTTAGACCGCAGACGGCAGCGGGCCGCGCGCCGCCTCGTAGGCCGCGCCGACCCGATAGAGCCGGTCATCGGCCAGCGCCGGGGCCATGATCTGCAGCCCGACCGGCAGGTTGTCCTCGGGCGAGAGCCCCGAGGGCACCGACATGCCGCAGTGCCCGGCCAGGTTCAACGGCAGCGTGCACAGGTCGAAGAGATACATCGCCAGCGGATCGTCGACCTTCTCGCCGAGCCGGAACGCGGTCGTCGGGGTGGCCGGGGACACCAGCACGTCGACGCTCTCGTAGGCCCGATCCAGATCCGCCGCGATCAGCGTGCGAACCTTCTGCGCCTGGTTGTAGTACGCGTCGTAATAGCCCGCGGAGAGCGCGTAGGTGCCGATCATGATGCGGCGCTTGACTTCCGGGCCGAATCCGGCGGCCCGGGTCAGTGCCATGACCTCTTCGGCGCTGTGGCTTCCGTCGTCGCCCACCCGCAGGCCGTACCGCATGGCGTCGAAGCGGGCAAGGTTGCTCGAGACCTCCGAGGGCAGGATCAGGTAATACGCACTCAGTGAGTGATCCAGGTTGGGGCAGTCGACCTCACGGATGTCGGCGCCGAGAGCGGCCAGTTGCTCCAGGGCCGCCTCGAAGGAGGCCAGCACGCCGGGCTGGTAGCCGGCCCCGGTACGCAACTGCTTGACCACCCCGACCCGCACCCCGGACAGATCCCCGGTGGCCCCGGCCATCGCCGCACCGACCACGTCGGGAATCGGGGTCTCCAACGACGTCGCGTCATGCGGGTCGTGGCCGGCGATCACGGTGTGCAGCAGGGCGGTGTCCAGCACGGTGCGCGCGCACGGGCCGCCCTGATCCAGCGACGACGCGCAGGCCACCAATCCGTAGCGGGAGACGGTGCCGTAGGTCGGTTTGACCCCGACGGTGGCGGTCACCGCGGCAGGCTGACGGATCGACCCGCCGGTGTCCGAGCCGATGGCCAGCGGCGCCTGGAACGCCGCCAGCGCGGCGGCACTGCCCCCGCCGGACCCGCCCGGGACCCGGTCGGTGTCCCAGGGGTTGCGGGTCGGGCCGTAGGCGGAGTTCTCCGTGGAGGAGCCCATCGCGAACTCGTCCATATTGGTTTTGCCCAGGATCGGGATTCCGGCACCCCGAATCCGAGCGGTAACCGTCGCGTCGTAGGGCGAGCGCCAGCCCTCGAGGATCTTCGATCCACAGGTCGTCGGCATGTCGGTGGTGGTGAAGACGTCCTTGAGCGCCAGGGGCACCCCGGCCAGCGGGGATGGCAGGTCATCACCGGCGGCCAAGGTGGCGTCGACCGCGGCGGCGGCGGCCAGCGCCTGCTCGGCGGCCACGTGCAGGAAGGCGTGGTAGCGCTCGTCGGTGGCGGCGATCTGGTCCAGGCAGGCCTGGGTGGCCTGCACCGAGGACAGCTCGCCGGCGGCGATGGCCGCGCCCATGGTGGCGGCGTCGAGCCGAGTGATGTCGGCGGCGCTCACGCCTCCTCCCCCAGGATCTGCGGGACGGCGAAGCGGCCCTCGTCGGCCGCGGGCGCCTCGGCGAGGGCCTGCTGCTGGGTCAGGCTGGTCTGCACCACATCGGGGCGGACGATGTTGACGTTGCGCAGCGGGTTGCCGGTGGGGGCGACGTCGGTGACGTCGACGGCCTGAATCTGGCTGACATATCCCAGGATCGCGTCGAGTTGGCCGGCAAAGCTCATCAGTTCGTCGTCGGTCAGCGCCAGGCGAGCCAGCTTGGCCAGCTTGGCGACATCATCGCGGGAGATCGCGGGAGACTCGTGGGACACGGGAGGTAAGCCTAGCCGCAGCGGTGCGGCCGATCCGGGTTCAGTTCGCCCGCAGACCGGTGATCGCGAACCGCTCGATGTTGGCGTAGTGCCCGCCAGTGGACACCACGACGGTGACCGCGCCGGGCACCGTGCCGGTGATCGGCACCGACACCGACCAGGGTGAGCGCTGGCCGCCGGCCGGCAGGCAGCAGGACTCCCCGACCAGGCCGGAAAGTTGGCGGGCCTGGACGTGCAGGCTCTCATCGACGCCGCTGATGACGCCGCCGACGGTCAGGACGGGCTGGGCCGGGCTTCCGTAGGCCGGGGCGTCCAGGGTGAGTTCGGTGTCCTCGCTGCCGACGACTTCCCAGGGCGCGTCGTCGGTCGGACCCAGGCGGGCCAGGTGCAGGGTCGCCACGGTGATCGACTCGCCGCGGGGGTCGGCCTGGCCTACCCCGACCCAGGCTTCCCGCGGTTGCACGTTCGCGGTCGTGGTTCGGTCCAGGTCGGTGAACCCGAGGAAATCCCGGGTGAACGCCAGGGCGGTAGCGGCCGGGTCGGCATGCCACATCGACTCTCCGACCGGGGGGCCGTCCCGCAGCCAGGCGTCGGCGGCGGCCTGGTCGGGGAACGGCCACAGCGGAACGTAGCCTAATACGTAGCCGGCGGGGGTGGGGGCGCCGCCGGCCGGGCCGGCGCACACTCCGCTGAACAGCAGCGCCGCCGATCCGGCGGCGGCGACCCAACTCCGCATCCCGCCGATGGTAGCCGGGAGCGGTGGCGGCCGACATGCCCGCTGCGGCGGCCTGTGCGAGAGTTGGCCGGTGCGTTCCTATCTGCTGCGGGTGCAACTGGAGGACCGGCCCGGCAGCCTCGGGTCGCTGGCGGTGGCGCTGGGCTCGGTCGGCGCGGACATCCTCTCGCTGGACGTCGTGGAGCGCGGGACCGGCCCGGAGTCGAACTGGGTGGTCGACGATCTGGTGGTGGATCTGCCGGCGGGGGCGATGCCGGACACGCTGATCACCGCCGCCGAGGCCCTCCACGGGGTCCGGGTGGAGACCATCCGCCCGCATATCGGACTGCTGGAGGCCCACCGGGAGTTAGAACTGATCGACCACGTCGCCGCCGCCGACGGACGGTGCGCCATGCTGCAGGTGCTCGTCGACGAGGCGCCCCGGATCCTGCGGGTGGGCTGGTGCACCGTGGTGGAACTCACCGAGGCCGGGCCGCGTCGCATCGTCGGCAGCCGCGGCGCCCCGGAGACCCGGGCCGCCGACACCCCGTGGCTGCCGATCAGCCAGGCGGCCGCGCTGGACGCCACCGAGGACTGGGTGCCGCGGCTGTGGCGGGACATGGACACCACGCTGGCCGCAGCCCCGCTGGGCGATCCGCGGACCGCGGTGGTCCTGGGCCGGCCGGGCGGGCCGCAGTTCCGGCCCTCGGAGGTGGCCCGGCTGGGCTATCTGGCCGGGATCGTCGCGACCCTGCTGCGGTAGGCGGCTTTTCGACGGATCAGCTCACCGGGACTTGAATCACCTGTTCGGCTTCTGACCGATCGGCAGACGGCGCGGCGGGGCACCCGGAACCTACCTCCCCGTGCCCCCGCCTCGTTTCAGGGCGAGGGGTCGCCGTTCGCGCCGGGCGCTCCGTCAGCTCCGCCGCCGGCGCCGGAACCGCCGGCCCCGCCGACCTTGCTGCCGCCAGCGCCGACAACCACGCCGTCACCGCGCGTAGGGGTCCCGTATCAGCGGCTGCGCGCTATCGGTCTCGTAAGCACGGGCCGCCGCGACGATCACCGCGGTGATCCCCACGCCCGAAGCGATGTCCCAGGTGTCGTCGTCGCTACGGACGCTGCTGCCCTGCACGGCCCGTCCTACCCGACACAACCGGAATCAGGGGCCAACTCCCCGTCCGGGCAGGTGCAGTTCGTCCACGTCACACCCTGCACCTGGGCGCCCCGCAGATCGGCGTTGCTCAGGTCCGCATTGGTGAAATCGACCCCGT
>SYAB01000334.1 GCA_005787665.1 Actinomycetota bacterium | reverse complement strand
CCACACGTCATAGCCGTTGCGGCGCAGGTTCCCGTACAGGTCGGCCATCTGCGGGTAGATGAAGGGTCGTCCGGTGCCCAGGATCTTCGACTGCTCCGTGGATTTCAGATCCTTGGCCCCGGCGCCGCCGTCGTAGACCGCGGCGGTCTGGGCCAGCAGATCGGTCAGGGTGCGGCCGGCGAACGCGGTGGCCGGCATCGGCAGCGAGGAGTACTCACGGAAGGGGTCGTCCTCCCCGGCGGATTCCAGCACCGCGTCGTAATAGTCCGACACCCCTTTGGCGATCGTCATGGGCTCACCGGCGGAGGTGGTGAACGGCGGGAATATCGCCGGGCTCAGCGATGCCGGGTCGATGGACTTGTCCTGCTGGACCTGGGCCAGCATCGCCTCGCCGATATCGCGGGCCTGGGTGGTGTTGTCGAAGTCGAAGACCACGATCTTGCCCTGCCCGGCCGAGCCGGCGATCGTCTCGGTCAGCTTCTGATAGACCGACTCGGTCCAGCCGGCCCGATCCAGCGCCGGAACATCGCCGGGGGCGGCGGCGGTCCCGGTGGTCTGCTCGGCCGCGTTCGTGCCGGACGAGGTCGGTGCCGACGGGGTGCTGGAACACCCGGACAGGATCAGCATCGCGGCGGCGGCGTACAGGAGGCGGGACGGCATGGGGGCAGTGTGGTCCTTCCGGCGCGGTGGCCCCAAGGGAATGAGCGGCCCTGACGACAGATGTTCAACCGGAGTGAGGTTTCCGTTCACCTCAGGCGGCACGGCGGATGGCCGCCTCGCAGCGGGCGGCGAGTTCGTGGCGGGCCTCGCCGGGCAGTTGCAGCGGGTGCACCTCGACATGCACGACGGTCCGGCGGGTCCGGACGATGCGCTTGACCGACTCCCACAGCGAGTCCTCGCCGAGGAAGGCGGTCACCGTCGAAGGACTGCCGTCCCGGTGGCGATAGCTGACCCGCACCGGCTGGACGGGCCGGCCGGCGTCGACGGCCGCCTGGAAGAGTGCCGGGCGGAACTGTCCGTGGTCGCGACCGCAATAGGTCGTCCCCTCCGGGAAGGCGACCACCGTGTGGCCGCCACGGAGCCGTTCGACCACCGTGTCCACCACGGTCGGCAGCTTTCGCAGGCTGTCCCGTTCGATGGGGATGACCTTGGCCATCCGGGCCGCCAATCCGACGGCCGGCCAGTCGATCAGATCGGAGCGGGCCACGAAGGTCCCCGGCATCACCGCGCCGACGGCGAACACGTCGACCCACGACACGTGATTGCTCACGACGAGCATGCCGCGCAGGTTGCGGATCGGGTCACCGGTCAGGCTGATGCGTACGCCGAGGCCGCGCAGCACCAGCCGGCAATACATCCGCTTGGTGTGCCGGTGGCCGGGCAGCGGGATGGCCAGCAGCGGAAGGGCCGTCAGCAGCAGTACCACCGTGGTGATCCGTCTGACCGCCCGGAAGGCGTCCAGCGCCCGGTTTCCCGGCTGCGCCAGACACGACTGCACGCAGGCGGCATCGCACGACGTCTTGGGCAGCCAGGCGTGGGCGGCCCTGCCGCTCACCGGTTCACCGCCGACCCGGTCGCCGACGCCGACCGCAGTCTCGTCAGATAGCGGACGTCGGCGCGTCGCTTGTCCAGCAGCGCCGGGAAGTCGCCCACCCCGAATTCGGGGTCGTGGGCGGGCTCACCGCAGATCTGCGCGCCCAGCCGCAGATAGGCCCGCATCAGCGGCGGAACGGTGGTGCGCTCCGGCGGGTCGATAGCGTCGAGTCCGCGGCCGTCGAGCACGACCGGGCGGTAGGGGTGCACGGTGTGCTCAGCGGGCGCCGCGTGCCGGGCGAGGACCAGATCGCGGATACCCCGGAGCTGGCTTCCGGGTGGCCCGTCGTCGTGGGTGGGCACCGAGACGCAGCCGATGACGTAGTCGTAGCCGCAGCGGTCCAGGTAGGCCAGGATTCCCGCCCACATCATCAGGATCACCGCCCCGTTGCGGTGGTCGCCGCGGACCACCGCCCGGCCCATCTCGACCATCGACGGCCGCAACCGGTCGAGACCGCGGATGTCGAATTCCGTTGCGGTGTAGAGCCCGCCGGCGGCGATCGCGCCGGGCGGGGGCAGCATGCGGTAGCAGCCGACCACCTCCCCGGCGTCCTCGTCCCGGACCAGGATGTGGTCGCAGTGCTGATCGAAGCGGTCGGCGTCGAGCGCGTCGGCGTTGTTCAGCGTGAAGCCCGGCTCGGTGGAGAACACGTCATAGCGCAGCCGTTGGGCGGTCTTGATCAGAGTCGGATCAGCGGTCAGCAGCAGCGAGTAGCGCGGGCCGGCGAGCCGGCGGGTGTCGGTGTGGTCGGGGGCGATGAGTACGGAAGCGGTGCTCACACGCTGAACAGTTGAGGAATCGGATGGCGAAATGTCGACATCTCGGTGTTGTGTCGGTGTACGGACCGTGACGACTGACTCCGGCGCGGAACACTGTTCACCCGATGTTGTTCTGCTGCTTCGCGTCGCGGACCACCCGGGATCATCGCGGGCCGTTATACAGGTGTGGTGCGCTGCACCGTATTCGGCACCGGCTATCTCGGCGCCACCCATGCCGTGGGCATGGCGGAACTGGGTCACGACGTGCTCGGGGTTGACATCGACCCCGGCAAGGTGGCCAAACTGGCGTCGGGTGAAATCCCCTTCTACGAGCCGGATCTCACCGAACTTCTGCAAGCCAACCTGGCAGCCGGGCGATTGCGGTTCAGCACCGACTACCAGGCTGCGGCGGAGTTCGCCGACGTGCACTTCCTGGGTGTCGGAACCCCGCAGATCAAGGGCGAGTACGGGGCCGATCTGAGACACGTCCACGCCGTGATCGACGAGTTGGTCCCGCGGCTGCGCCGGCCGGCGGTGATCGTCGGCAAGTCCACCGTGCCGGTGGGAACCGCCGCCGACCTGGCGCGGCGCGCCCGCAAGCTGGTGCCCGACGGCGTCGACGTCGAGATTGCATGGAACCCGGAGTTCCTCCGGGAGGGATTCGCGATACACGACACCCTGCACCCGGATCGCATCGTGGCCGGCGTGCAGGACGGATCGGTGCGGGCCGAGGCGGCGCTGCGCGAGCTTTACGAGGGCCTGCTCGATGACGGGGTGCCGTTCCTGCTGACCGATCTGCAGACCGCGGAGCTGGTGAAGGTCTCGGCGAATGCCTTCCTGGCCACCAAGATCTCGTTCATCAATGCCATCTCCGAGGTCTGTGAGGCCGCCGATGCCGATGTCCGCCTGCTCGCCGACGCACTCGGCTACGACCCGCGGATCGGACGGCGGTTCCTCAACGCGGGACTGGGTTTCGGTGGTGGCTG
>SYAB01000333.1 GCA_005787665.1 Actinomycetota bacterium | reverse complement strand
GGGGATTCCGGCCTGTTGTTCGCGGGCGTTTCGGGCGGCCTCGAACGCGGCCGCGGCCTGAGCCTGCATGGCGGCGGCCGCTGCTTTGAACCGTTCCAGTTCCTCGATCGTGGCGATCAGCGACGCCTCATCAGCGCCGGGCTCGAGCTTGAACAATGATTCGAACATAATTTCGATAGTAGATCCCCCTGCCGACATTGATGGCTTCGGGACGGTCCTGCGCGCCGGGGTGGAGGGCGCCAGCTCCTCCGGTGCCCGCGGGATCGAGGTCGCCGAGATCAACCTGTCCGACCGGGCCGCACGGCGCGGCCAGGGCCTCAGCCCCACTCGTGGTTCATCGCCCGTGAGTCACTGATGTCCGCGGTGCCGGAATCCCGCAGCCGAGGCCGGCTGGCGGCGATCAGGAGCAGTCCGATGAGCGCGGTCGCCGCGCCGAGCCCGAAGGCGGCCGTGTAGCTGCTCTCCGGCGGGAGTCCGGATCCGTTGCGGCTCAACAGGACCGCGACCAGAGCTGCGGCCACCGAGGCCCCGACGGTGCGGGCGATGGCATTGATACTGGTGGCCACCCCGGTCTCGTCGGGTTCGACCTCACGGACCACCAGGGCGGGCAGTGCCCCGTAGGCCAGGCTGATGTAGGCGTTGACCAGGATGCCGGCGCCGATCACCTGCCAGGCCGCGGAGTGGGCGACGGCGAGGACGACGAAGCCGAGGACGCCGATCGCGGTGCCCACCACCAGGACCGGACGGGCGCCGAATCGGTCGATGTAGCGGCCGCTGGCCAGCGCGGTGAGGAACCCGGCGATGGCGCCGGGCAGCAGGAACACCACACTCGCCTCCAGCACCGAGGCTCCGAAGCCGTATCCGGCGGTGGTCGGGGACTGCACGAAACCGGTCAAGCCGAGGAAGCCGAAGTACAGGCCCATCCCGACCGCGACGGTGGCGATGTTGGTGAGCAGGATCGGCCGCCGCGCGAGCATGACGGTGGAGACCAGCGGTTGCCGGCAGCGTCGTTCCCACCACCACCACAGCGCGAGGGTCACGGCACCGCCCAGTCCGCCCATCAGGGTCCGTGCCGATGTCCAGCCCCAGTCGTTGCCCTGGGTGATCGTCAGCAGCGCCAGGGACAGGCCGACCGCCAGACCCGCTGCGCCCGCCCAGTCCACCGAGCCCACCGCGGATCGGGGGCGTTCGGGCACCACGATCAGTACCGCGACGATCACCAGCACCGAGAACGCCGCGGTGAACCAGAACGTGCGGTGATAACCCGCGTCGCCGCGCATCAGAAGACCGGTGATGACCAGACCCATCCCGCCGCCGAATCCGAGTACCCCGGACAACACCGCCATGGCTCCCATGAGCCGGCCGGGCGGCAACTCCTCGCGCAGGATGGACACCCCGATCGGATAGAGCGAGAACGACGCCCCCTGTAAGACGCGCGCCGCGATCAGCAGCGGCAATGACGTCGTGGTGGCGGCCAACAGCGACCCCGCCAGAACGACGCCCAGCACGGCCAGCAGCACTTGCTTCTTGACGTACAGGTCGGCGAGCCGACCGATCAGCGGAGTGCTCGACGCGGCGGCCAGCAGGTTGGCCGTCACCGCCCAGCTGACATCGACGGGGGTCGAGTTCAACTGGCGGGCCATCACACCCAGAATCGGAACGACACCGGTCTGCAGCACCGCCACCGTCAGGGCGACCACTCCCATGGTGACCACCAGCAGGGCCGGCTTGGGGTCGCCACGATCGCGCAATCTGGTGGCGATCGCTCTGGGACCCGACACCGCGCATCCCTTCCGTCGCTCTGACTTATTGATTATGCGGTCTAAGGATTATGCGAGGATGCCCGGGTGGTGATGTCCCAAGCCGCCTTCGTCGGCGGAGATGACGGCGTGTTCCATCCGACCGAGGCCGCGCGCAGTGGATGGTCGGCAGACATGGTCAACGGACCGGCGCTGGTCGGCCTGGCCGCCGCGAGCCTGGAGGACGAGTACGGGCAGGACGGCTTCCTGCCGGCGCGGTTCACCGCCGATTTGTTCAGGGCCGCTCACCGGGTTCCCACTCAGGTCCGGACCCGCGTCGTGCGCGACGGTCGGCGCATCCGGATCACCGAGTGCGACATCCTTCAGGACGGTGTGGCGGTGGCCCGGGCCGATATGGTGCAGTACCGCCTGTCCGGTCCGCCGCCGGGCCGGGAGTGGGTTTCCCCGGACCCCGGCTTCGCCCCGCCGAGGGAGGTCGGCCGGGCGACCACGGCCTACTTCGTCGGCAGCGACGACGCGGGCTGGGCCGGATCGGCCGGGATGGGCGACGGGGTGCACGCCCACCAGAACGCATCCCGTAAGCGCGTCTACCACCGCACGTCAGAAGTGGTGGCCGGTCAGCCGGCCAGTCCCTTCGTGCGGACCGTCGTCGCCGCCGAAGCCACCAGCCTGGCCACCAACCTCGGGACTAAGGGAATCGGCTATATCAATGGCGATCTGACGGTCGCACTCTCCAGGCTGCCGGTCGGGGATTACATTGGCCTACAGGCGGATTCGCACTGGTGTGCCGCCGGCGTCTCGGTCGGCAGTGCAACCCTGTGCGATGACATCGGGCCGTTCGGCATCGGGATGGTGACGGCAATCGCCAACCCCGCCGCCCAGATCGACTTCGGGCGCCTCGAATCCGTTCCGACACTTCAGGTCTGAGGACGTGGACAGGGGATGGGTGAGAGTTCCGTGACCTCCGATGAACCGGCGCCGAGCACCCGGGAGACGGTGCTGATCGCGGCGGGTGAGCTCAGGCGCCTGATCGACGGAGGTTCGGCGCCGGCCGTCCTCGACGTGCGCTGGC
>SYAB01000332.1 GCA_005787665.1 Actinomycetota bacterium | reverse complement strand
TAGCGTCGGCGACGGTCTGCTCGGCACCGTCGCCCCGGCCCTGAACGCGGAAGCCGCCCAGGCTGTTGACGCTCTGCGGGGTGAACCCGATGTGGGCCATCACCGGGATTCCCGCCGCGGTCAGGGTCGCGATCTGATCGGCAACTCGTTCGACGCCCTCGAGTTTCACCGCGTGCGCTCCGGCTTCCTTGAGGAACCGCGTCGCGGTGGCCAGGGCCTGTGCGGGCCCACCCTCGTAACTGCCGAACGGAAGGTCCGCCACGACCAATGCGTGCTCGGCTCCTCGGACCACGCCGCGCACCAGGGGGATCAGCTCGTCCACGGTGACCGGAACGGTGGTGTCGTAGCCGTAGATGACGTTGGCCGCCGAGTCGCCGACCAGGAGGACGGGAATTCCGGCCTCGTCGAAGAGTCGTGCGGTCGAGAAGTCGTAGGCGGTGAGCATGGCCCACCGATGGCCCTCGACCTTCATCCGCTGCAGATGGTGGGTGCGGATTTTGATGCGTGCGGCGGCAGTGCCGCCATAGAGCGCCTGTTCGGACATGGCCATCCCCAGTTGTTCGCCGGATCGATCCTCGTGGCCTGTTTCAGGTCCCCGGGTTCGCGTGACTTTTTCATTGTGCCACCGGCGCAGGCGCGCGGGAATCACCGTCGACGTGGGTTTTCTCACAGCGAAGGCCGCCGTAGCGGGTCCGTGACCGGTTTTTGGGATCGGGCTCGGCGTCAGATACGGCGGCTTACCATCGCCACATGCGGCAATTGCAGCGGCTCAGCGGGCTCGATGCCAGCTTCCTCTACCTGGAAACCCCGACCCAACCGCTGCACGTCTGCTCGGTGCTCGAGTTGGACGCGTCCACCATCCCGGGCGGATACAGCTTCGAGCGGCTGCGCGAGGAAATGGCCCTGCGGGTCACCGCGATCCCGACGTTCCGGGAGAAGCTCGCCAACAGCTTCCTCAACCTCGACCACCCGGTGTGGGTGGAGGACGAGCACTTCGACGTGCACCGCCACCTGCATCGGATCGGCCTGCCCGCTCCGGGCGGTCGCGCGGAACTGGCCGAGGTCTGCGGGCACCTGGCGGCGCTGCCGCTGGATCGTCGGCACCCGCTATGGGAGATGTGGGTGATCGAGGGACTCGGCGGCACCGGCGCGCGTAACCGGGGTCGGCTCGCGGTGATGACAAAGGTTCACCACGCCGCGGTCGACGGCGTCACCGGCGCCAACCTGATGTCGCAGCTGTGTTCAACCCAACCCGATGCGCCGCCACCGGAGCCAGTCGCGGCCAGCGGTGAGGTGAATCCACTGCGGATCGCCCTCGGTGGGTTGGGCAGGTTCGTCGCGCGGCCCGTCAAGCTGGCGACCAACGTCCTGCCCTCGACGGTGACCACCGTGGTCGAGACGGTGCGCCGGGTCGCGGACGGCCGCGCGATGGCGTCGCCGTTCGCCGCGCCGCACACCCCGTTCAACGCCAGCATCACCGCGCACCGCAATGTCGCCTTCGCCCAACTCGACTTCGAGGACATCAAGACCGTCAAGAACCATTTCAACGTCAAGGTCAACGATGTGGTGATGGCGCTGGTGTCCGGCGTGCTGCGGCAGTACATGCTCGACCGGGCGGAACTACCGGAGGCACCCCTGGTGGCCATGGTGCCGGTGTCGGTTCATGATCGCTCCGATCGGCCGGGCCGGAACCAGGTGTCCGGCATGTTCTCCAGCCTGGCGACCCATATCGAGGACCCGGGCGAGCGGCTGCGGGTGATCGCGGCCGACAACACCGTCGCCAAGGAACACAGTGCGGCGATCGGGGCCACGCTGCTGCAGGACTGGAGCCAGTTCGCCGGTCCGGCCGTTTTCGGCGTGGCCATGCGGGTCTACGCGCGTAGCCGTTTGACCGAATCTCCGGTGCACAACCTGGTGGTCTCCAATGTGCCGGGGCCGCAGATCCCGCTGTACTTCCTCGGGGCCGAGGTGGATGCGATGTATCCGCTGGGGCCGATCTTTCACGGTGCGGGACTGAACATCACGGTGATGTCGCTCAACGGCAAACTCAATGTCGGCCTGATCTCCTGTCCGGAGCTGTTGCCCGACCTGGCGGAGATGGCCGCGGGGTTCGCGCCGGGGATAAAAGAGCTGTTGAAGGCGACTAAATCGAGGCGAGTTCGGTAAACGTGGCAGCATAGGGGTATGAGGCTGCTTCAACGCCCCCGCGTCACCCGCGCCGCCGTGGTGCTTCCCGCTGTTGCCGTCCTGATCGCGTCGAGCGGTTGCGCGACCGTGGTGTCTGGTACCGCGGTGCTGTCGGCACCGAAGGTGGGACAGCCGGTGCAGTGGGGCCCGTGTCGGCCGGCCGGTGGCGGGAGTGGCGAGTCGGTGGCCGTTCCGACCGGCGCCCAATGCGGCAAGATCGCGGTTCCCGTCGACTACGACAAACCCGACGGCGACCAGGCCGTCCTGGCGCTGATCCGGTTTCCGGCTACCGGCGAGAAGATCGGTTCGCTGATCATCAATCCGGGCGGGCCGGGGGAATCCGGTATTGAGGCCGCCGCCGGCATCGTCGAGGGACTGCCGGCCGACGTGCGCGAGCGGTTCGACCTGGTGGGCTTCGACCCGCGCGGGGTCGGCGCGTCCACTCCGGCGGTGTGGTGCAACTCCGATGCCGACAACGACCGTCTGCGGGCCGATCCGATGGTGGACTACAGCCCCGACGGTGTGCGGCGCATCGAGGGTGAGACGAAGGCCTTCGTGCAGCGCTGCATCGACAAGATGGGCCCTGATTTCCTGGCCAATGTTGGCACCGCGAGTGTCGCCAAGGACCTCGACGCGCTGCGCGCGGCGGTCGGCGACGACAAATTGAATTTCCTGGGCTATTCCTACGGCACCCGGATCGGGGCGGCCTACGCCGAAGCGTTCCCCGGCAATGTGCGGTCGATGATCCTCGATGGTGCGGTCGATCCCAACGCCGATCCGATCCAGGCCGACATCGACCAGGCCGAGGCATTCCAAAGGGCCTTCAACGATTACGCGGCGGACTGTGCCGAGGATCCCGACTGTCCGCTGGGCACCGACCCGGCCAAGGCGGTCGACGTCTACCGGGACCTGTTGGATCCGTTGGTGGACACGCCGCTTCCGACCCGCGATCCGCGCGGACTGTCCTACGGCGACGCACTGGTCGGCACCATCATGGCGCTGTATTCGCCCAACCTCTGGCGGCACCTGACCCGCGGCCTGACCGAGATGACCGAGGGCCGCGGCGACACCATGCTCGCCCTGGCCGACATGTACATGCGTCGCGACCCGCAGGGCCGCTACTCCAACGCCACCGACGCCCGCGTCGCCGTCAACTGCGTCGATCAGCCGCCGATTACCGACACCGTCAAGGTGGTCGAGGAGGACCGGCGACTTCGTGAGGTGGCGCCGTTCATGAATTACGGGGAGTTCACCGGGCACGCACCGATGAGCACTTGCGCGTTCTGGCCGGTGCCGCCGACCAGTACTCCGCATCAGGTGTCCGCACCCGGCCTTCCGCCGGTACTGGTGGTCTCGTCGACCGGCGATCCGGCCACGCCGTATCAGGCGGGTGTTGATCTGGCCAAACAACTCGGCGGAGCGTTGTTGACGTTCAACGGCACACAGCACACGGTGGTATTCCAAGGTCAGCAGTGCGTCGACGACTATGCCGCCGCCTACCTGATCGATCTGACGTTGCCCGCGCCCGGCGCCACCTGCTGAACCCGCCTTTCCGGTACCGCTGCCTTTCCGGTACCGCTGCCTTTCCGGTACCGCTGCCTTTCCGATACCCACGTGTGACCGTCGGCGGCCGCTGAGGTGCCCGCGACCGTGTGACGATGAACGTCATGAAACGTCGGTCCGGTTCGACGGCGCTCCTCTGCGCCATGCTCACGGTGGGAGTTACCGCCGGGCCGGCCACCGCCACTCCCGGCGGGCATCAGGCGACGTCGGCGCAGCCGGTGTGGGCCGGCTGTGACCGGTTCATCACCGACACGTATCTGCCCAACGCCGAGTGCACCAGCGTCCCGGTGCCGATCAACGCCGCCGATCCCGCCGGGGCCCGGGCGCAGTTGGCCGTTATTCGAATTCCGGCGACCGGTCGTCGTATCGGGGCGCTGCTGATGAATCCCGGTGGACCTGGCGCGTCGGCGGTCGATCTGGTCGTCAACATCGCTGATGCGCTCTCCGGCAGCCCGATTACCGAACACTTCGATCTGGTGGGGTTTGACCCACGCGGTGTCGGGTACTCCACGCCGGAACTTCGGTGCCGAACCGATGCGGAGTTCGACGCATGGCGGCGGGAGCCGATGGTCGACTTCAGCCAGGCCGGCGTCGCGGCGATCGAGGGACTGAATCGGATGCTGGCGCAGCAGTGCCGGGACCGAATGGGTGCGGAGTTCCTGGCCGGGGTCGGAACCGCCTCTGCCGCAAAAGATATGGACGCAGTTCGTCAAGCACTCGGCGAGGATCAGATCAACTATCTGGGCTTCAGCTACGGAACCGAACTGGGAACGGCGTACCTGCAGCGCTTTCCCGACCGGGTGCGCACCATGGTTCTCGATGGCGCCATTGACCCCACTGAGAGCGCGATCGACTCCCTGGTCAATCAAATGGCCGGCTTTCAGGTTGCCTTCACCGACGTCGCGGCCGACTGCGCCCAGTCGTCGGACTGCCCGTTGGGCACCGACCCGGCCCAGTTCGTCAGTCGCTACCACCAACTCGTCAACCCGTTGGCCAC
>SYAB01000038.1 GCA_005787665.1 Actinomycetota bacterium | reverse complement strand
CGATATCCCCGATCTGGCCGACTCCCCCACCGTTGATCACCACCGACAGCGCCGAGAGGGTCTGCTCGGTCGACGGGTAGGTCGAGGTCGTGTTCAGGCCCAGCGTGGCGCCCGGGGTGAGCCGGCCACTCGGCGACGGGCCCAGCGGCGGGTTGAGCGCGAGATGCATGGAGCCCAACAGGCTGGTCTGCCCCACGGTGGCCACCGCATTGGCCGGAATCGCGACGTTAGGTTTGACCGAGATTTCGACGTCGGCGTGCCAGTCCCGAACCGTCATCCGGTTCACGCTGCCCACCACGACGTCGCCAACGAGTACCGGCGAATTCGGTTCCAGCGTGCTGACATTGGCGAGTTCGACGTGGTATTTGGTGGCGTCAGCCCCGCGTCCCACCGCACCCGGCAGCGGCAGCGAATTCAGGCCGCCGAAGCCGCAGCCGCTGGCAGCCAGCGCCACACAGCCAGCGGCGGTCACCGCTCGAAACGACCCGGACCATGTCATGAGGGCGGCCCTCCCACCCCGGCCGGCAGCGGGACAGGGGGCGGCATCGGCGGAGGCGGCACCGGGCCCGGCGGTGCGGCCTCGGCGGGCAGCAGCATGCCCTCGACATTCGACGGCGTCGCCGCGGCGGCGCCGTGCGCGACGCCGGGTGGAATCGGCGCACCGGGGTACAGGGCGGGCTGCGGATCGGCGGGGAGCCCGTCAGGGGTGTAGGCGCCGCGATAGGTGTTGGGCGGTCCCGCCCACCCCGGCGGCGGCGGCACATCCCCGTTGAGCCCGGTGTAGGCCGAGATCCCGGGCGGAAGCTCGACCGCGGGGGCGCTGCCCTCGCCGCCCGGGGCCAGCTTGGGCTCGGAGTAGATCAGGTTCCACGGGCTCGGAGACTTACCCAGGTAGGCGTTGAAGGGGATCGGAATCGAGTTGAAGTTGAGCAGACGCAACGCCGGACCGAGGTACTGCATGCACAGCTTGCCGGTCTCCCCCGCCGTCGCGTTCTCGATCGCGCCGATCGCCGCGCACACCACCTGCAACGGGTTGGAGAAGTTGGCCAGCGCAAAGCCGCCGAGTGCGCTCTGGATGTCCGGGTTGTAGATGTTGTAGCTGTTGCCGATCGCGTTCGGGGCGACGTGCAGCAGATTCTTCAGCGCCATCTGGTTCTCGCTGAGATTGCGGACCACGTCGCCGAGCCGCTCGATCTGCTCGGCGGTCTGGTTACGGCTGCCGGCGAGGAAGCGTTTGACGTCGACCACCACGCTGGACAGGTTGGTCAGGGCCGCGTCGAGATCGGAGCGGCTGCCGTCGAGCACCCCGGAGACGGTGGCCAACCGGTCCTGGAACGCGACGATCTGGGTGTTGCTGTCCCGAAGTGCGGTCACGAAGACCTGGAGGTTCGCCACGACGTCGACGATGTTGCCGCTGCCGTCGGCGAGGATCCGGCTCAGCCCGGAAAGCTGCCGGATGGCCTCGCGAAGCTTCTCCCCGTTTCCGTCCATGGCGCCTGCCGCGCTGTCGATGAACCGCCCCACCGAGGACGTGGAACCCTCGATGGTCGGCCCGAGATCGGCGGACAGCCGGGTCAGTTGCTCCTTGACCTGGTCCCACTCGACGGGCACCGCGGTCCGGTCGGTGTCGATGACCGCACCGTCGCGCATCGTCGGCCCGCCCGGCTGCCCATCGGCCTCATACGCGGGCGCCAACTGGACATAGCGGGCACCGACCAGGTTCTGGGCGATGATCACGGCCTTCGCGTCGGCCGGGATCGGCACGTCGCGGTCGATCGCCAGGGTCAGCTTCGCCTTCGTGCCCTGGGGCTCGATCGCGGTGATGCTGCCCACCTTGACCCCGGCGACCCGGACCTGGTCCCCCGGGTAGATCGCGGTGGCACTGGTGAAGAAGGCGGTGACCCGCGTCGGCTTGGTCACCACGTTGCGCACCAGCAGGGCCGCCCCGCCGGCGATCAGCACTGCCAGCGCGGCCGCGATCAGCGCGGTGAATCGGGAGCGGCTCATGGCGGCCCCGGTGGTGGGCCCCAGGTCTCATTCGGCTGGGGAATGCCGTTGTAGGGCAGCGGGAACTCCGCGCGGGGTCCGGCGTTATCCGGCGGCTGTCCGGCGTCGACCCCGCGCCGGAAGCCCAGCGCGTAGTCGAAGAACGGCTGCAGGGTCTGGGCCGGGCTCAGGTTGGCGACGAAGGCGTTGTAGTAGAAGCCGCCGTTGACCGCTTCGGCCTGCGTCAGCTGGAACTTCGCCAGCCCGGCCATCGCCTTGCCGACGTTGTCGTTGTTGCGCTGCAGCATCTCGGTCACCGCGTTGAGTTTCTCCAGCGACGGGGCGAGTTCCTGCTCGTTGTCCGCGATCAGGCCGCTCAACTGCTGGGACAACGCCGAGGTGTTGGCCAGCAGGGTGACGATCGCGTAGCGACGATCCTCGAGCACGCCCAGCAACTCGTTGGCGTTGAGAATCAGGGTGTTCACCTGCCCGCTGCGCTCCGAGAGCACGCCGGTCACCTCTGCGGCGCTCTTGAGCAGGTCCGACAGCGAACCGTTGCGCTCGTTGAGCGCCTTGGAGATCCGGCTGATGCCGTCGAAGGTCGGCCCCAGCTGGGGCGAGACCCGGTCGATGGTGGTCGCCAGGGTGTCCAGGGACTGGTTCAGCGCGGCGGTGTCGGTATCGCGGGTGTTGCCGGCGAACTCACCCAGCGCATCGGTCAGGGAGTAGGGCGATCCGGTGCGCGTCACCGGGATGACATCGGACGGGCTCAGTCGGCCCTGACCCTCGGACTCCAGGGTCAACACCCGTTGCCCGAGCAGCGTTCCGGTCCGGATGTGCGCCGTGGTGGCCGACCCCAGCCGGACTTTTCCGTTGACGGAGAAGGTCACCAGCGCCTTGCCGCGCTGCAACTCCACCTCAGAGATCGTGCCCACCTTCACCCCGGACACGCGCACGTCGTTGCCCGGCGCCAAGCCGCCGGCCTCGGTGAACAGCGCCTGATGGCGCACGGATGTGGCCATCTCCACGAGCCGCTGGGGCTGCAGGCCGACGGTGATGACGAGCAGGATCAGCACCAGGCCGATGAAGCCGGAGCGGATGAGCCGGGAGCCGCGGTATTTCAGCACGGCGGAACGTCTGTCGTCATCACGGCTCGGCACACCGTCCGGTGTGCTGCATGATCCACGGGAAGAACGCGGTGCGTCCCTGAAGATCGGTGACCCGCACCGACATTCCGCACAGGTACTGGTTGATCCAGCTGCCGTAGGAACCCAGCCGCACCAACTTCCGGTAGTTCTTCGGCGCCTTCTGCAGCGCCAGGTCGAGAGTCTCCTTGTCGCTGTCGAGAATCGGAGCCAGCCGGGCCAACTGATCGACCGTGCCGGCCAACGGCTGTCGGGCCTCGCCGAGCAGGTCCGTCAGCGAGGCGGTGCCACTGTCCAGTGCGGTGATCGCGGTGCCGATCGGTTCGCGGTCGGCGGCCAGTCCGGTGATGAGCTTCTCCAGCTGGTCCACCGTGGCGGAGAACTTGTCGCCGTCCTTGTTGATCGTGGCCAATACCGTGTTCAGGTTGTCGATCAACTGCTGCACGGTCTGGCTGTTGTCGGCCAGGGCTCCGGTGAACGCGGAGGTCCTGGCGAACAGCGACTCCACATTGCCCTCCTGACCCTGCAGGATCTGGATCAGCGAGTTGGTCAGAGCGTTGACCGCCTGCGGATTGAGGCCCTGGACAACGGGTTTGAGCCCGCCGAGCAGCAGGTCGAGATCGAGGGCCGCCTCGGTGCGGTCGCTGGGAATCACCGATCCCGGCGCCGCGATACGGGCCGATCCGGGGCTGTCGATCAGTTCGAGGTACCGGTCGCCGACGAGGGTGAGGTAGCGCACCGCCGCCTTGGTACCCGCGGTCAGCACGATGTCGCGATCGGCCCGGAACCCGACGACGACCGTGTTGTCCGGTTGCAGGTCGACCTTGTCGACCGTTCCGATCCGCACACCGGCGACCCGGACCGAGTCGCCGCCCTTCAGGCTCGACACGTCGTCGAACACGGCGGTGTAGCCGTTCTCCGGCCCGGCCCGGTACTGGCCGAAGATCGCGAACAGGGCCGCGGTCAGCATCAGCATGACGACCATGAAGATGCCGACCTTGACACCGGTCCCGCGCATGCTCCTCATCCGGGCATCCCCACCTGGGCGGTATTGCGCGGCGGCCCGTCCAGCGGGCCGAACAGGGCCTGCTTGAGGGCGTCGGAGTTCAGCAGGATCCCCTGGTTGCCGTACTGGGCCTGATTGGCGCCGATATCGGTCACCACGTAGGGCGGCCGCTGCTCGTATCCGACGTTGGGGAGGTCGGTGCACTGCGGACCGCCGGTTGCCGCGACCTTGGGCAGGTTGCCCGGATACCGGTAGCGCTCTCGGCCGAGGAAGAAGCCCTGCAGCAGAGTGGCTCCCGGCATCGGCGTTCCCGGGCCGTTGGCCAGCGGGAGCAGTCCGGCGATTCCGCAGGTCAGGGCCGGGTTGTACTCGTTGGTCAGGTCGGTGGTGGGCACCAGCAGGTGGACCACGTCGGCGAGCGGCTGACGATTCTCGGCCAGCACCTCGCTGCCGATGTCGGCCAGCCCGATCGCGCTGACCAGCAGGGCGTCCAGACCGTCGCGCTGATCGACGACGGTGTCACTGATCCGGGTGGTGTTGCCGATGACGCCGAGCAGGTCCGGCGAGGCGTCGGCGAACGCGTCGAAGACCGGCGGTGCGACTTCCAGATCCCGGTTGAGGCTCCCCAGCGCCGAGTTGAGCTTGGCCAGTGCGCTGTCCAGGTCGACCAGGGTCTGGCCGAATGCGTCACCGCGCCCGTCCAGCGATTTCGACAGCGCACCGAGGGTCTGGTTGAGCTTGGCGGGTTCGACCGAGGACAGCACCGACACCAGTTTCTCGAAGACGGTGTTGAGTTCGACGGTGACATTGTCCCCGCCCTTGATGACCGTCCCGGCCCGCAACGCCGCCGGGGAGGCCTGTGCGGGGGCCACCAGTTCGACGAACTTCGAGCCGAACACCGTCGAGGAGGTGATCTCGGCGCCGACATTGGCCGGGATGGCGTCCACCGAGGCCGGGTCGATGGCCAGGTGCAGTGCCGCGCCGCCGTCGGGCAGCGGTTCGATCGAGGCCACCTTGCCCACCTGGGCGCCGTTGATCTTGACCTTCGCATCCGGATACATCACCAGGCCGGCACGGTCGGCGATCACCGTCACCGGCACGGTCGTGCGGAAACTGTCCCGGAACAGTCCGACCGCCACCGCGAACACCACCAGCAGCGCCAGCACCGTCAGCGCGCCGGCCAGGGGGCGGGCGTGCGCGAAGGTGCGTTTGGCGGCCATATATCGCTATCCGGAGAGGTTGAAGTTGCCGTTGGAGCCGTAGATGGCCAGCGAGACGAGCAGCGTCACCGACACCACCACGATCAGGGAGGTCCGCACGGCGTTGCCCACCGCGACGCCGACACCCGACGGACCGCCGGCGGCGAAATACCCGAAGTAGGTGTGGATCAGCAGGATGGTGATCGCCATCAGCACCGCCTGCAGGAACGACCACAGCAGGTCCAGCGGGTTGAGGAAGGTGTCGAAGTAGTGGTTGTAGAGCCCTGCCGACTGCCCGAACAACGCCACCGTGACGAACTGGCTGGCCAGAAAGGACAGGATCACCGCGATCGAGTACAGCGGGGCGATGGCGATCATCCCGGCGATCAGCCGGGTGGAGACCAGGTACTCCACCGGGCGGATTCCCATCGACTCCAGGGCGTCGATCTCCTCGTTGATCCGCATCGCGCCGAGTTGGGCGGTGACCCCGGCGCCGAACGTGGCGGCCAGGCCGATGCCGGCCACCACCGGCGCGGAGATCCGGACGTTGATGAACGCGGCGAGAAAGCCGGTGAGGGCCTCCACCCCGATGTTGCCGAGCGAGGAGTAGCCCTGCACGGCCAGCGTGCCGCCGGCCGCCAAAGTCAGGAACCCGACGATGGCCACCGTCCCGCCGATCATGGCCAGCGTGCCGGCGCCCATGCTGATCTCGGCGATCAGCCGGACGATCTCGGTGCGGTAGCGGACCATGGCGTGCGGTACGCCGGCGATCGCCTTGGCGTAGAACATCGTGTGGTCGCCGATCCGGCTGAAAAAGCCCACCGGACGCCGCAATTCGCGGAACAGGCGGGGATAGTTGGCACGCAGCACCGTCATCGTGCTCACCGCATCACCCCGCCGTCATTCGGATGCCGATGGCGGTGACCACCACGTTGACGACGAACAGCGCCATGAAGGCGTAGACCACGGTCTCGTTGACGGCGTTGCCCACCGCCTTCGCGCCGCCGCCGGTGATCATCAGCCCGCGGTAGCAGGCCACCAGCCCGGCGATCAACCCGAACAGTGCGGCCTTGACGCAGGAGATGATCACCTCGGGAACTCCGGTCAGCAGGGTGATGCCCGCGGCGAAAGCGCCCGGGTTGACGTCCTGGACGAAGACGGAGAACACGTACCCGCCCAGAATCCCGATGATCACCACCAGAGAGTTCAGCAGTAACGCCACCAGGCCCGAGGCCAGCATCCGCGGGGTGACCAGACGCTGGACCGGGTTGATACCCAGCACCTCCATCGCGTCGATCTCCTCGCGGATGGTGCGCGAGCCCAGATCGGCACACATCGCCGTCGCCCCCGCCCCGGCCACGATCAGCACCGTCACCAGCGGGCCGACCTGGGTCACCGCGCCGAAGGCCGCCCCCGCCCCGGACAGATCCGCCGCCCCGAGTTCGCGCAGCAGGATGTTGAGCGTGAAACTCACCAGAACGGTGAACGGGATCGCCACCAGCACAGTGGGCGCCAGCGACACCCGGGCGACGAACCAGGACTGCTCGAGGAACTCGCGCCACTGGAAGGGCCGCTGGAACAGGAACCGCACGGCGTCGGCAGACATCGAGAACAGGCCGCCGATGGCTTCCATCGGGCTGGAGATGCCCTTGCCCAACGCGATGCCCGGAGACCAGCGATCCGCCGCTCTGTTCGCCATCTGCTACCGGTACTCATCCTTAACTGAAACGTGTTCCAATGTCGTCTCGCAACCTATGCGATAAACCGCTCAGGTGTCGCCGATTCGACGGCCGGACGCGCCGGGCGGCACGCCGGGCAGAAGAGGAGCTTCGTCTGTGACAGGGCCCATGACCCCACCCGTGAATTCGCAACGCTATACCGACCGCCGGGTTCTCATCACCGGCGGCGGCTCGGGGATCGGCCAGGCATGCGTGCTGAGAATTCTCGCCGAGGGCGGCGCGGTGGTGGCCGCCGACATCAGCGAGGCAGGGCTGGAGCACACCAGCGCCAAGGTGGCGGCCGCCGACGCGTCCGGGCGGCTGACCACCCTGGTCATGGACGTCGCCGACGAGGAGGCGGTGAAGACGGGGGTGCGCGCTGCGGTCGAGACCCTCGGCGGCCTGGACACCGTGGTGAACGTGGCCGGGATCCTGCGCTCGGCGCACTTCCTGGACACCACGCTGGCCGATTTCGAGCAGGTGCTCCGGGTGAACCTGGTGGGCACCTTCCTGGTCATCCGCGAGGCTCTGCCGGCCCTGCGCGGCGGGAACGCCCCGGCGGTGGTGAACTTCACCTCCACCTCGGCGGACTTCGCCCACCCGTGGATGTCGGCCTACGCCGCGTCCAAGGGCGCCATCAAGGCGCTGACCCACACCCTGGCGGCGGAATTCGGCCCAGAGGGCATCCGGTTCAACTGTGTGCAGCCGGGTTCCATCTCTTCGGGTATGACCGCGGGAGTCGGCGAGTCCAAGCAGAGCATCGGCCCGGGCCTACCCGAGGACATCGATTACACGTGGTTCGATCGCGTGGCACCGGTTCTGCCGATGCCGAAGGGTGAAATGTTCGCCGACCCCGATGCGGTGGCCGCCGTGGTGGCGATGCTGGGCAGTCCGGAGGCCTTCTTCGTCACCGGCACCGAGGTCCGCATCGACGGTGGCGCCCACACGTAGTGGCCCGAAACAGACCACGTTGTGTTGCGCATGATGCCGAAATGGGCAAAGGTTTAGCGAACATTCACCGGCGAGATCGAGGAGGACGGTCCTGACCGAGACCGGCACCGCCGCCACCCGACCGACCGCCGAGTCGAGCCGCCAGCACCGTAACGACGGCTCCCCGGTGATCGAGATCGACCACGTCACCAAACAGTTCGACGATTACCTCGCCGTCGACGACGCCGACTTCTCCATCGGCGCGGGCGAGTTCTTCTCGATGCTCGGGCCCTCGGGGTGCGGCAAAACGACCACGCTGCGGATGATCGCCGGATTCGAGACCCCCACCGAGGGCGCCATCCGACTCGAGGGGGTCGACGTCTCCCGGGTCCCGCCGAACAAGCGCAACGTCAACACCGTCTTCCAGCACTACGCGCTGTTCCCTCACATGACGGTGTGGGACAACGTGGCCTACGGCCCGCGCAGCCGCAAGAAGGACAAGGAACAGGTCAAGAAAGATGTCGACGAGATGATCGACGTCG
>SYAB01000331.1 GCA_005787665.1 Actinomycetota bacterium | reverse complement strand
GGCGGCGGCCAGCGCAGGCGCGTCGTTGACGCCGTCCCCGACCATCGCGGTGACCGCCCGCTCCCGCTCCACACGAACCCGCGCCACCTTGTCCTCGGGAGTCTGCTGGGCGGCGACCTCGTCGATTCCCAGCACCGTGCCGATCTCCCTCGCGGGTGCCGGGCGGTCGCCGGTGAGCATCACCAACCGGGTGATGCCGGCGGCCCGAAGCCGACGCAGGGTCCGCGGAGCATCCGGGCGCAGTGGGTCGGCAAGCAGGATGGCGCCGACCAGATCGCCGTCGACCCGAACCCAGGCAACCACGGCAACGTCGAGTGCCGCCCGGGACAGCACGGACGCGGCCCAATCGGCGAGGTCGCCGTCGAGACCGAGATTTCCGACCTCCACCCGGCGGCCGTCAACGGTCGCCGAGACACCGGTTCCGGCTTCTTCCTCGGCTGCAGCCGGCATGCTCAGCGTCAAGCCCCGCGCGTGCGCCTCGTCCACGATCGCGCCCGCCAGCACGTGCGGCGACAGCTGGTCAGCCGAGGCCGCCAGGCCGAGCACCTGATCGACCGTCCACCCCGGGGCGGTCACCACGTCGGTCCCGCGGGGCCGCCCGGAGGTCAATGTTCCGGTCTTGTCCAACACCAGAGTGGTTGCCCGGCCGAGTGTTTCGAGTGGGCCGCCGCCCCGGACGAGCACACCGATGCGCGAGGCGCGCGACAGCCCGGACACGATCGCCACCGGCGCCGCCAGCAGCAGCGGACACGGGGTAGCGACCACCAGGACGGCGACCGCACGGGTCGCCGAACCGCTGAGGAGCCAGGCAAGACCGGCCACCGCCAGAGCCAACGGCACGAACCAGGCAGCCACCCGATCGGCGAGCCGTATCACCGGTGCGGACTCCGCAGCAGCCTGTCTGGCCAGTCGGACGATGCCGGCGTAGGTGCTGTCCGCGGCGGTGGCGCAAGCGCGAATCTCCAGGCCGCCACCGGCGTTGAGGCTCCCACTGCGCACCACGTCACCGTGGTCGTAACGCACTTGCAACGGCTCGCCGGTCAACGCCGAATCGTCGATGAGGGCGTACTCCGACTGCACCCGGCCGTCCACCGGCAGCACCTCGCCCGGGCCGACGACCACCACGTCGTCCACCACGATGGCATCCAGGTCGACCACCTCCACGCCGGCGGCAATCCGGCGACGCGTCGTCCTGGGAACCCGGTCCAGTAGGGCGCGGAGGTCCTTCGTCGCGCGCCGTTCGGCGGCCGCGTCCAGAGCCTGCCCGGTCGCGAGCATCACCGCGATCAGAGCGCCGGCCAGATACTCACCCACCGCCAAGGCGCCGGCGAGCGACAGCACCGCCAACACATCAACACCGAATCGTCCGGCCCGGAATCCGGCGATCACCCACCATGTCGCGGGCACGATCGCGGCCACCGTGCCGGCGATCCAGCACACATCGGCGATCCCGCCGGCGCCGCTCAACCAGGCGACACCGCCCGACACAAGTGCTGCGACCGTCACGCCGAGCAACAGCCAACGTAGGTAGGCCATGATCCCCCGCTCGGTCAGTGGTGCCTCACGCCGCCATGATCCCCGCACCACGACGACTTCGCTTGTAGCATTCGCCCAATGTCGATCATCAACGGCCTTCCTGCGCACCCGATGCTGGTGCACTTCATCGTGGTGCTCGCTCCGCTCACCGCCATCCTGGCGATCCTGTGCGCGGTGTGGCCGGCCGCCCGCCGGCGCCTCGCGTGGCTGGTGCTCGCTCTCGCCGGTGTCGTCGCGGTGCTGACACCCATCACCGCCGAGGCCGGCGAGTGGCTGGAGCACAAGGTCGAGGAGACCCCCGCTCTGGAGACCCACGAACATCTCGGGAAGACGATGATCTACTTCGCGCTGGCGTTGCTGGTGGCTGCGGTGCTGTTGGTGATCACCCAGGTGCGGGCGAACCGTGAGAAGCCCCTTCCGGCCGCGCTGGGAGTGGTGGTCGCGGTCTTCGTTCTGGCGGCCTCGGTGGCGACGACCGCGCAGGTCTACCGGATCGGGCACTCCGGTGCCGAGGCCACCTGGGGGGACCTCGTCACCTCGGACGCCGAATAGCAGTGCTGACGAGCCGGTGACGGCGGGGACGAATTCGGTGGGCGCGAACTAGAACGCGTTCTACTATCGGCGGGTGCGATTCACCTATGCCGAAGCGATGACCGATCCGAGCTACTACATCCCGCTGGCCAAGGCTGCCGAGGCAGCCGGCTATCACGCGATGACGATCCCGGACAGCGTCGCCTACCCCTTCGAGTCCGACTCGAAATATCCCTACACCCCCGACGGGAACCGAGAGTTCCTCGACGGCAAGTCCTTCATCGAGACCTTCGTGATCACCGCCGCGCTCGGCGCGGTGACCACCAGCCTGCACTTCAATTTCTTCGTGTTGAAGCTGCCGATCCGGCCCCCGGCCCTGGTGGCCAAGCAGGCCAGTTCGCTGGCCGCCCTGATCGGCAACCGAGTCGGCCTCGGGGTGGGCACCAGTCCGTGGCCCGAGGACTACGAGCTGATGGGCGTTCCGTTCGCCAAGCGTGGCAAGCGGATGGACGAGTGCATCGAGATCATCCGCGGGCTGAGTTCCGGCGAGTACTTCGAGTTCCACGGGGAGTTCTACGACATCCCCAAAACCAAAATGACCCCCGCCCCGACGAAGCCACTGCCCATCCTGATCGGCGGGCACGCTGACGCGGCGTTGCGACGGGCGGCCCGCAACGACGGGTGGATGCACGGCGGCGGCAACGAGGATCTCGATGAACTGCTGGCCAAACTACAGCGCTACCGCGAGGAGGAGGGCACCGCGGACAAGGACTTCCAGATCCACGTCATCTCGATCGACGCCTACACCCCCGACGGCATCAAGCGGCTGGAGGACAAAGGCGTCACCGACGTGATCGTCGGCTTCCGGATTCCCTATATCAACGGCCCGGACACCGAACCGCTGGACGCCAAGATCCGCAACCTGGAGATGTTCGCCGAGAACGTCATCGCCAAGGTCTAGGAACCCGAACCGAGTCCCCTCGCGGGCGAGGGCGATACGGTGCTAGCCGTGAGCGGATATCGCGAGCTGTTCCGGGCCAGCCTCTCGGACCCGACGGCGTTCTGGGCCGAGGCCGCGTCGGCCGTCACGTGGACCCGGGAGCCGAACCGCATCCTCGACGACGACAACCCGCCGTTCTACCGCTGGTTCCCCGATGCGGAACTGAACACCTGCGCCAACGCGCTGGACCGCCACATTCCCGACCGCGGCGAACAGCCGGCCCTGATCTACGACTCCCCCGTCACCGGATCGAAGCGCACCTACACCTATCGCGAACTGCTCGACGAGACAGCACGTTTCGCCGGCGCGCTGACGTCTCTGGGAGTCGGAAAAGGCGACCGGGTGGTGCTCTACATGCCG
>SYAB01000330.1 GCA_005787665.1 Actinomycetota bacterium | reverse complement strand
GGACACCGGATGTCGGCATCGACCCACACCGTCCGCTTCGGGCCGTCCTCGCGGGCCATACTGCCGGTCAGCGAACCGGGCTGACTCCGGTCGCCGATGTGGACGGCTGCACCGTCATGACGGAGGTCTCGGTGGCCGGGGCCGTCTCGCGCGAGCGGGGCTCGGGTGTGAAGCCGACGGCGACCACGATCGCGATCGCCGAGGAGACCAGGAGAACCAGGGCGCCGAGGAGCAGCAGAACCTTCGGATTCACCATCCTGCGTTGCGCCATGACATCAGCCTGGCACTTTCGACCGGTCGAAGCCAGCCGGTTACGGTGTGGCAATGGCCACCGATGACATCCTGCTCACCGACACCGCCGACCGGGTGCGGACCCTGACGCTGCACCGGCCGGACTCGCGCAATGCGCTGTCTGCGGCGCTTCGGGCCCGGTTCTTCGCAGCCCTGCGCGATGCCGAGTCCGACGACGGCGTCGACGTGGTGATCCTCACCGGGGCCGATCCGGTGTTCTGCGCGGGCCTGGACCTCAAGGAGCTCGGCAACACCACCGAATTGCCCGACATCTCCCCGAAGTGGCCGCCGATGAGCAAGCCGGTGATCGGTGCGATCAACGGCGCCGCGGTGACCGGCGGGCTGGAGTTGGCACTGTACTGCGACATCCTGATCGCCTCGGAGAAGGCGCGGTTCGCCGACACCCACGCCCGGGTCGGGCTGCTGCCGACCTGGGGGCTTTCCGTGCGCCTGCCGCAGAAGGTCGGCCTCGGAATGGCGCGGCGGATGAGCCTGACCGGCGACTACCTCTCGGCCGACGAGGCGTTGCGCTGCGGGCTGGTCACCCAGGTGGTACCGCACGCCGACCTGCTGCCCACCGCCCGCGCAGTGGCCGCCTCGATCGTCGGCAACAACCAGAAGGCGGTCCGCGCCCTGCTGGAGTCCTATCACCGCATCGACGGGGCCAACACCAACGCCGGGCTGTGGATGGAGGCCGAGGCCGCGATCGCCTGGATGCGCTCGGCCAGTGGCGACGATATCGCGGCCAGTCGGGCCTCGGTGATCGAGCGGGGCCGCTCGCAGGTCAAGGGCTAGCCGCGATATCGACACCAGGGTCGCCGATTCCCGGTGACGCACTGCCATGGTGTCGATCTGACGGCAGGCCGGCCGGGAATCTAGCCCAGGGCGGCGACCAGGGCGGCCACGACGTCCTCGACCGGCCCTGCCGCCGAATAGCCGGCGGCCAGCGTGTGTCCACCGCCGCCGAATCCGATGGCCACCCCGGTCAGGTCGATACCCTTTGACCGCATCGACACCGACCAGCGCTGTGGGGCGGTCTCTTTGAAAACCGCCGCCACCTCCGCCTCGCGGGTGGTGCGCACGATATCGATGATGCTTTCCAGTTCCTCGGAGCGGTGCGCCACCCAGTCGGCATGGGTGACGACGGCGTAGACCAGTCCGGCGCCACCGGCCGCGTCGGGCAGTAGGCAGGCATTGCCGAGTACCCGCGCCAGCAGCGGCAGCCAACCGAAGGGGTGGGTGTCGTGCAACAGCCGGCTCAGGGCCGCGTTGTCCACGCCGACGTCCACCAACCGGGCCGCCAGCCGCAGGCCGTCCGCCGTCGCCCACCGGAACGAGCCGGTGTCGATACTCAGGCCCGCGTAGAGCCAGCGGGCCACCACCACGTCGATGTCCTTGCCCCACGCGTCCAACAGCTTGGCGATCAGTACGGTCGTCGAATCCGCCTGTGCATCAACGTAATTCGCGGTCCCATACAGGGTGTTGGACTTATGGTGGTCGATCACCAGGACGTTCGGACCGTCGACGAGTTGGGCCAGTTCGCCGAGCCTGTTGCGGCTGGGGGTGTCGACCGCCACCACCAGATCGGCCTCGGCATTGACCTCGCCGGACGGCACCAGGAGTTCACAGCCGGGCAGCCCGCGCAGCGACTCCGGCAGCGTATCGGCCGCCGAGAAGCTGATATCGACGGCGGCGCCGGTGCCGACCAGCACCAACCCCAGCGCCATCGCGGCGCCCACCGTGTCGGCGTCCGGTTGCACGTGGCACAGGATCGTGACCGATGCGGCGGCGGCGAGCAACTCCGCGGCGCCGGCGGCGTTCACCCGCCTGCCGGCCGCGATCTCAGTCGTCGGCTCGGTCGCCGTCACGTGCTCCCCGGTCGTCGGTGTCGACCCCATCCTCCCCCGTCGCTTCCTCTCCCGCCACGCGGTAGGGCTGCGCCTCGCCCGCCGGCCGGGCCCCGGCCCGGATCCGCGCGACGTCGGCGTCGGCGGCGCGGGCCCGTGCCAGCAGCTCCTCCATCCGGTGCGCCGCATCGGGCACGGTGTCGCGCACGAAGGCCAGCGTCGGCGTGTAGCGCACCCCGGTGCCCGCGCCGACCTTCGTGCGCAGCACACCCTTGGCGCTCTCCAGCGCCGCCGCGACGCCGGCGAAGTCCGGTTCGGTCTTCAGATCCGGGCCGATGACGGTGTAGTACAGCGTGGCGTCATGCAGGTCTCCGGTCACCTTGGCGTCGGTGATCGTCACCCCGGCCAACCGCGGATCCTTGATCTCGTATTCGATCGCCGAGGCCACGATGGTCGAGATCCGCTTGGCCAGCCGTTTGGCCCGCGCGGGGTCAGCCACGAGGTGCCCCCATCACACCCGCTCTTTTTCGACCAGCTCGTAGGTCTCGATGACGTCGCCCTCCTTGATGTCGGCGTACGTCAGGGTCAGACCACACTCGTAGCCCTCGCGAACCTCGGTGGCGTCGTCCTTCTCCCGCTTGAGCGAGGAGATGGTGAGGTTCTCGGCGATGACGACGTTGTCGCGCAGCAGGCGGGCCTTGGCGTTACGCCGCATGATGCCCGACTGCACCAGGCAGCCGGCGATGTTGCCCACCTTCGAGGACCGGAACAGCGCCCGGATTTCGGCCCGGCCGAGTTCGCGCTCCTCGAAGATCGGCTT
>SYAB01000329.1 GCA_005787665.1 Actinomycetota bacterium | reverse complement strand
TTCATCGCGAACGTCGCGGACAGTGCGTCGAGCGTGAGCCGCGCCGATGCCCCGCTCACCCGGCGGCGAATGGTGCCCAGGAACGCGGTCGCCCGCTCCGGCTCCGAGAGCATCCAGAACTGGTTGGCAGCCCGGGGCAACGCCCAGGCCAGGACCTGATCCTCAGACAGGGTGTCGAGATCCACCCCGGCCAGGACCTGGTCGGCTTCGCGGCCACGGCCCTGCCAGGCCAGCGCGTAGCTCAGGGCCAGGCGCCCATCGAAGCGCTCCTCGCGTTCCAGTGCGGCGGCGGCCAATCGTTCGCTCAGGCCCAGATCGCCCAGGCGCAGTGCCTCCTGCGCGGCGGCGATGACCTCGTCGACCGGTTCCGGGTTATCGCTGGCCATCGCGAGCACCGAGCGCCCGAGTCGGTCTCCGAGGTGTCGGTGCGGGTGGGTCGCGAGCCGGGCAGCCACCTCCGACCGCAACTGGCGCAGGTGCGGTGCTGGCGCATCGGCGGCGACGCGGTCGGCGAAGAGCGGATGTCCGCAGTACACCTCATTGCCGATCCGCCGCACGGCCCCGGTCGCCTCGGCGGTGTCGACGGCATCGGCGGCGCTCAGGGCGACGAGATCGGTACGTGCCAGGGGTTCGCGCACGCTGAGAAATCCGAGCACTGCACGGGCCGCGACGGGTAGACCCGCCAGGTAACGGTCGATGAGTTCCGGCAGCGAACGCTCCGGGTCGCCGGTCAGTACCATGAGCCGAAGGTGCAGAGGGTTACCTGCGCTGCGGCGATAAAGTTCAGCGGCATCAGCGCCGGAGTTCGCGCCCGCGATGACCTCGGCCGTCTCAGCGCCGTTGAGCGGTGTGACGTCGACGCGCCGCAGCAGACCGTCCTCCCATAGCGCCGCGACTGCGGTGGGGATCGGCGGCGTGGACCGTGCCGTGACGATGATCCGACCCCGGCTCGGTTGCGCCGATGCGAGATGTTGCGCGAGTTGATACACCAACGTGGCGGAAAGCGGGTCGAGAAGATGGGCGTCGTCGATGATGATGAGAGCGTCATCGGCCTGGGCCAGAAGCGAATCCAGTGCCGCGTGGATAAGGGCGGCAGGTTTGCCGACCTCGGTGATGTTGACCAGGGAGCCGAAAGCTCCGAACGGGATCTGAGACTGGGTCGCGGTGCCGATCACCCATACCGGACTGCGCTGTCCCCGTCGTTCGGCGATCTGCCCGGCCAGCGTCGTTTTGCCGACGCCATCGACACCGAGCAGGGCGATCCCGCCGGCGTCGCGTTCGGCGAGCAACTCGGCGATCTCGCCCACAAGCTGTCGGCGCGGCGCCGTCGCCCACGGGATCGACATAGCCGGACTTTATGGCCGCAGACCCACTCTGCACACCAATAGTGGCAAACCAGTAGCGGTAAAACGCGGCACAGTTCGGCGGCGAGGGGGCTCTGGTCTAGGTTTTGCGGTGTGCCACCGCCGGGTTTCGACACCGCCTGGGCGGTATGCGTCTACTGCTCCGCCGGACCGCGGCACCCGGAGTTGCTGGATTTGGCTGGCCGGGTCGGCGCGGCGATCGCTCGTCGTGGCTGGACCCTGGTGTCCGGGGGCGGGAACATCTCGGCGATGGGTGCGGTTGCGGCCGGGGCGCGCGGGGCGGGTGGGCGTACCGTCGGCGTGATCCCCAAGGCGCTGCTGCATCGCGAATTGGCCGACACCGAGGCCGACGAGTTGGTCGTCACCGACACCATGCGGCAGCGCAAGCAGGTGATGGAGGACCGCAGTGACGCCTTCCTGACATTGCCCGGTGGGATCGGCACCTGCGAGGAGCTGTTCGAAACCTGGACCGCGGGGTATCTCGGCATCCACGACAAACCCGTGGTGCTGCTCGATCCTGCGGGTCACTACGACGGGCTGCGCAGCTGGCTGGAATCCTTGGCGCACACCGGCTACGTCACGCGTGCCGCACTCGACCGGCTAATGGTCGTTGGCGAGGTCGATGCGGCCCTGGATCTCTGCGCCGGGGAGACCCGCGGAAGGGAGCTCGATGATGAGCACTGATAAGGCGGGGCGTGCCGTGGGCCTGCTCGACCTGCTCACCCGGTTGCCGGCGGTCCTGATCGACGCGCCGGTGATCCTGCGTGGCGCACGGACCGGACTGCTAGCCCAGCCGAACTCGAGGGCTTCGATCGGCAAGGTCTTCGCCGAACGTGCCGCCCGCTACGGCGACAGGACTTTCCTGCGCTACGGCGACGAGAAGATCAGTTACGCCGAAGCCAACGAGACCGCCAACCGGTATGCGGCGGTGCTCGCTGAGCGCGGTGTGGGCCGCGGGGACGTCGTCGGCATCATGGAGCGCAATTCCCCCGATGTGGTGTTGACGATGCTCGCCGCGGTCAAATGCGGCGCGGTGGCCGGCATGCTCAATCATCATCAGCGCGAGGAGGTGCTGGCCCACAGCATCGGACTGCTCGGCGCCACCGTCGTCGTCGCCGAGGCCGATCTGATCGATCCGATCAGAGCCAGTGGCGCCCCGCTGTCCGGCGTCGAGGTGATCTCCGCCGAAGATTTCGCCGCCGCCGCGGAGGGCAAGTCGACGGCAAACCCCGATTCAGCCTCGCAGGTGCAGGCCAAGGATCCGGCGTTCTACATCTTCACCTCGGGCACCACCGGTCATCCGAAGGCCAGCGTGATGACCCACCTGCGGTGGCTGCGCGCGCTGGCGGC
>SYAB01000328.1 GCA_005787665.1 Actinomycetota bacterium | reverse complement strand
GCGCTGCGAGGCGTCCTTCCAGACCAGCAAGCCCGCCGTGGCGGCGAGGAGAACAGCCAGTGCCGGCAGCACGCCGTAGGCGATCACCCGCCACCGGTCGGCACGTGCGCCGAGGGGTGCCGGCGGCGCCGCAGGGTCGGCGGTCTCGTCATGGTCGGCGATCACGGCACGAAGTCGACCTTCGAGATCTTGACATCATCGCCGATCCTGTTGACGGTCAAGCGCATTCGCCAGTACCGCGACGGCTGCGGATCCGACGTCCCGCGGTTGGTGGTCTGCACCGACAGCGCCACCAGGACCTGGGCCTCCTCGGCACTCGTTGACTCCAGACCGGCCGCGGTGACCGTTCCGATCGAGCGGGACTGGGTCTTCTTGACGACGTCGACCAGCGCCGCCGACCGCTTGGTGAAGTCATCACGGAACTGCCCGGTTGCCGAATCGAGGATGCGCTGAACGTCGGCGTCCGCACGCGCATAGTCGATGCTGGTGAGGTTCACCGCGCCCTGCTGACCGGCCTCCAGGAACGCCGCCCGGGCCTGCTCGGCGCGATGCTCCTGAACGAACCGGTACCCCAACCACCCGCACGACACCGCCAGCATGGCAACGGCGACCGCGCCGACCACCGCCACCCGCGCCGACGGCGGCGGCCGTCCGGCCCGGTGCCGTCGGCGCACCGGCGCGCGCCCGGTCCGGACGACCTCGGCGTCAGCCATGCCGAAAGGCTACCGAGGAGCCCGGCAGCATCACCGCTGCACCGCTTTGGCGACCGCGACGCACCGCGTCAACCAGTGTGGGTCGGTGCCGCCGTCCTGCACGTCCTCCAGGGCCGCCCACATGGCGTTGTGCACCATCCGCACCGTCACCCAGGCTCTGGCCCGGTCCTCGTCGAAGCCGGCCGCCTCGACCAGGGTCCAGAACCGCCGTCGCACCCCCTCGCGGACGTCGTCGGCGATCTCGTCCCACCGGTTCCACAGCATCGGTGCCACCTCGTAATGCGGGTCGCCGTTGACCGGCTTGGGGTCGATCGCCAGCCACGGCTCACGCGCCGTCGCCAGTACGTTCCCGTAGTGCAGATCGGTGTGCAGCACCCGGTCCGGCACCGACCGATCGGCACACAGATCACCGCCCAGGGCGACGGCCTGTTCGACGAGGCGGCGCGGAACCGGGGCCGCACGCGGCAGTACCGCCAGGTCTGCGGTCCAACGCTCGACGAACGCCGACAGCGGCCGCAGGGCGGGCATCGCCGGCACGTGCAACCGGCGGTACAGGCCCGCGACGACCAGGCAGGCCCGGTCCTCGGCGACGGCGGACAAGTCTCCGCCCGGTAGTCGCTCCAGCAGCAGGGCATGCCGGTGCGGGTCGGCCCGCAACAGACGCACCGCGCCGTGGCCGCCCCAGCGGCGCAGAGCGAGATGCTCGTGCTCGGACTCCTGATCGGGAAACCCGATCTTGAGCATCGCGGCATCGCCGGTGCCGGTGCGGACCGGAATCACCACCGAGCAGTGTCCGTGCGTGGGTTCACCGTCGAGACTCAGCGCCCACAGCCCGATCAGCCGTTCAGCCTCGCAGGCCAGGGTCCGGACCCAGTCCGCCCAGCGCGGCCCGCGGTCGGCCATCTCGACGACGCCGGGCGGAAGTCCGATCACCGACCGAGGCCCTATTCCGCTGCGCCGCCGGCATTCTGGCGACTGCGCAGCGCCCGGGCGATGACGAAGGTCACCGCCGCCAGCAGGACTCCGCCGATCACGCAGTTGGCGCCCAGGCTGGCGGTGAAGACTTCCTGGTCCACCGCCTCGGTGAAGTTCGCCGAGGCACCGCTGATGAAGAGGTAGAGCACCGAGACGGCGCTGCCGGTCAGCGCGATCCCCAGCGCGGTGCCGAGTTCGAAGGCCGTCTCGGAGATGCCGGTGGCCGCCCCGACCCGGTCGTCGCTGGCACTGGTCAAAACCAGGTCGGAGGCGACGGTGACCACCAGCCCGAACGAGAAGCCCAGCAGCATCAGCGGAATCACCATGGCCGGGTAGGAGATCGGGATCGCCAGACCCAGGAGCGTCAACCCCGCCGCGCCGACCGCCAGTCCCCTCAGAAGGGCACTGCGATGTCCCCACCGGCCGATCAGGCGGGCGGTGAAGGATGCGGTGATCAGGCTGACCACCGACTCCGGCAACGTCGCCAGACCGGACTGCAGCGGGGAGAAGTCGCCGACCTGCCGCAGGAAGATCGGCAGGAAGAACAGCGCGCCGACATTGGCGAAGACGATGACCAACTGCGCGACGATCGCCGCGGTGAACCGGGTCTGGGCGAAAAGCTCCAGATCCAGCAGCGGCACCGGCAGGCGCCGCTGACGGCGCAGGAACACCCACAGCAGCACCGCACCGAACACCAGTGCCACGTAGGCCGGCCAGAACCCGAGGCCCGCATGCGCGAGTTCGGTGATGCCGTAAACGACGGCCAGGATGCCCACCGTGGAGTAGACCACCGAGAGCGGATCGAGCGGGTGGCGCACCTCGCTGCGCGCTTCGGGCAACGCCCAGGAGCCGAGGGCGAGGATGAGTGCCACCACGGGCAGGTTCACCAACATCACCGAGCCCCAGTAGTAGTGCTCGAGCAGCAGACCGGCGACGGTCGGGCCCATCGCGGCACCCGCGGCTCCGCTGGCACTCCAGATGCCGACCGCGCGCATACGCTGACGGCCGTCGGTGAATACCGTGCGCAGCAGCGCCAGCGTCGACGGCATCAGACCGGCGCCGGCCACACCCTGCACCACCCGCGCGGCGATCAACAACCCGGCCGTCGGCGCGAGGGCAGCCGCCGCCGAGGCCGCGCCGAAAGCAACCGCGGCGATCAACAGCAACCGTTTCCGGCCGACCCGGTCACCCAGGTTGCCCATCGTGATCAGCAGCCCGGCCAGGACGAAGGAGTAGATGTCGCCGATCCAGAGCACCTCGGTGTAGGACGGTCTGAGCTGTTCGGTGATCGCCGGCACCGCGACGCTGATCACCGTCCCATCGACGGCCACCATGAACACCGCCAGGCACAGCACGAACAGCGCGGCAACCTGACGTCTGGTCATGGGCGGTCATGCTACGGGGGCGGGCACCCGGCAGGGCCGCCACAGTGACACAGCGACCGGGTTACTACCGGCTCCTCAGCCCTCCGGGGCGAGCTCATCCATCGGCGGGAAGAGCGCCCGAACCGGAGCCACCCAATCGGCCAGCCGCTCGGCCGCCCCTGAGTTGGCGCCGCCGCACTCCGAGCCGCTGAGGGAGAAGCTCGTCACCCCACCGTCGGCGACCGACACGGCAAAGCTGGTGCCGCCGGTACACCCCCGGGCCGGCTCGGTGATCACGATATCGCGCAATCCATCCACAGTCCCCGAGACCTGCTGCCACACATCGGCATTCATCGCAGTGCTCTCGTCGGCGAGTACGGTGCCGTAGCTGTCGACGACGATGCGGGCCCGTTGGCTGTCGAAGGTCAGCACAAAACTACGGTGATAAGGCGGCGGCACCGAGGAGTCATGGAACTCGTAGGTGACGGTCTCGGCGGGGGGCGCCGGCGGCAGGTCGGTCATCGTCCTCAACGCAGCACGTTGTCGAGGACCGAGGCTGTCACGATGTAGGCGGTGTGGCTGCCCAGCGAGCTGATCTGCGCGTCGAGCGGCCACTTCCAGGGCGGCGGGGTGCCGCCCAGCACCGGAAAGCCCACCGAGGTCACCGTCATCAACGCCGAGCCGAACAACAGACTGGCGTACGGCTCGCGAATCCGGTTACGCAGCAGCACATGAGCGATGCCGAAAGCCGAGCCGTAGGTCCACCGCAACGCCAGGGTGATCGCCCCGGCCTCGCGGTCCGTCGGCGTCGGCAGGCGCAGCAGATTGGCCACGATCTGCCCCGGGACCACACTGTCGTCGTAGTCCAGGCCCTCGTGCGACCACAGACCCTCCACCGGGGTGCCGTCGGCCAGCGTCGTCACCCCCGTGTAGCGGCCGCGGCGCAGCGAGCGCTCGGCGTGATACCAGACCGCCATCGCGGCGGTCCCGCCCGCTCCGGCCACCAGACCGCGGGTCAGCCAAGGCAAGCGTCGCATGGTCGAAGGGTAGGTACCTACCCCCGCGAGCAGACGCAAAATCCCCCAGATAGCGGCATGTCGGCGGGATTTCGCGTCTGCTCGCGAGCGCGTAGCCCGTCGAACATCGGCGCCGAGGCGATTGCCCCGGCGGCGACACGCTGCGATTGGCCCACCCTGCGAACGGTAGAGGATTTCCCGGCTCGGGTGCCGCCGGGACGTGGATAATGGGCCG
>SYAB01000327.1 GCA_005787665.1 Actinomycetota bacterium | reverse complement strand
GTGCGAGTAACCCTCTGCGTGGCTCCTCACTCAACGAACAGTTCGGGGGCCTGCGTGAACCGGCCGGCGAAGCCGCGCAGTGGCAGGTCCGCGCTCGTGAGCAGCCCCGGCGGAGCCGCGACGACAGTGGCGATGGCGTTGAGCGCGGGCATGCCGGTGACGGTCATGCCGATCGAGGCGAACGACGCCGGGTCGGCCAGGTCGATGCCAGGTCGCGGAAAGATCATGTGTTTGTTGTAGACCTGTGGGTCGCCGATGATCTGAGTGATGTAGCAGCCCTTGATATCCCAGTGCGGGTCGGTGTGCGGGGTCATCTGCCATTCGAGGTGGGTCTCGATCTTGGGGACCCCGTCGATCAGGCCCTGGTAGGTGATGTAGCTGGCGCCCAGTGACCCCTTCGGGAGCTGGTACCAGCCGAGGTCGACGTCGCGGGTGCAGGCGCCGAGTTCGTAGTTGAACGTCACCTCGTCGAGGTCGAGGTCGAAGCAGTCCGCCATCATCAGCACGCCGTCGGTGAATACCCGGGTGTAGCACTCCAGCATCCCGGGCAGGTCGGGGTCGTCGACGGGCAGGCCGTAGCCCACCTCCTTCCAGGTGTCGGCGGAGTGGTGGCAGGACACGTCGACGGATTCGATGGTGGTGATGTTCTCGATCTCGGCGACGTCCGCCGAGCAGACCACGCCGAGAATCTGGTTGACGCCCGGGTTCATGCCGGTGCCGTAGAAGGTGGATCCCCCTCTCTGACAGGCGTCCTGAAGCAGCCGGGTCACCGGCACGCCGGAGTGATGCGGGTGGTTGGTGTCGCGATGCCAGCCGGTGATCCAGTCGGCGGTGGTGACGATGTTGATACCGGCCTCGAGGACTCGGACGTAGAGATCCTCGTCGGGGAAGACGCCGTGGAAGGTCAGCACGTCGGGCCGGGCGGCGATGATCTCCTCGACGGTGCCGGTGGCGATCACACCGATCGGTCCAATCCCGGCGATCTCACCGGCGTCGCGGCCGATCTTGTCCGGGGTGTAACAGTGCAAACCGACGAGTTGCAGGTCCGGCCGACGGCTGATGCGTTTGATCATCTCGGTGCCGACGTTGCCGGTGGCGACCTGGAATACGCGAATCCTGTTCATGCACCTGCGCTTTCGGGATAGAACTGGGCCGCCCATGTCCGGAAGGCCGTGAAGCTCTTCTGCTCCGATGGAGCCAGCGCCGGAGTGGCGCGGTAGCGCTGATGCGACCAGATCTCGATGTCGGCCTCGAACTGGTCGATCACCATCTGGCCGAACGCCGTCGCCCGCCGTTCGGATTTCTCCGAATCGTCGACGCGCCCGATGTAGACCATGAATCTGACGTCACAGGTGTGCTCGTCCACCGGAGTCACAGCCGAGATGGTGCGGTTGTCCACCATCCCCCAACTCTTGGTCACCGCCACTCCCAGACCACCGTTGATCGCCTCCACACCGCTGGTGACCTCATCGATGGACTGGCCGTCGTCGCCCTCGAAGGTGACGGTGAAGTCCACGTAGCACACCGGCCCGGAGAAGTCATGGCGGGTGAACAACGGAACGATCGGCGTCTTGTGCACGAACCTGAAATGGGCGAAGTCGACGCCGTTTTCGAGCACGTACTGCGGGTGCAGGCGGACCCCCGGCCGATAGAGACGCTGCTGCGGGTAGTAGTCGGCCGCCGTGGCGCCATCACCGAAGTCGGCGAAGAGATCCGGGACCCCGAACGTGGGCTCGCGCCGGGCCACGTCATGCCAGACGTAGACCGATTCGTTGCGCTCGATCA
The DNA here is from genome assembly GCA_005787665.1 of Actinomycetota bacterium. The sequence continues at coordinate 5,670 of SYAB01000327.1, read as the reverse complement.
CCGGGTATGTGCGCATCCGGCGACCCGGGTTGGGTCGGGGCTCGTAGGGGATGCAGACGTTGCGCCCCTCGGCGTCCCACTGCCAACCGTGGAAGGGGCACGCGATGGCCTCACCGTCGACGTGGCCGCCGTGACCCAGGTGAGCGCCGAGGTGCTCGCAGTAGGCGTCCATCACACTGAGCCGGCCGGACCGGGCGCGCCAGGCCACCATGTCCCGGCCGAAATAGGTCATCCGGTGGACCTCGCCCGGACCGATCTCCGCCGACCAGGCAACCTGGAACCAGCCCGTCGGCGTCATCGACAGCGTCGCGTTGGACACCTGTCCAGAATCGCAGCGGTGCGTCGAGATGTCCAGCCTGTCAGCCCACCTCGAAGTGCTGGTAGTCGATCGGATTGCGCCAATTGCCGCCCCAGCGCCATCCGCGGTCGGTGAAGGCGCGCACGGCCGCGTCCCCGGGGTGCAGGAGACCCAGGTCGTCGCGGGTCCGGTCCAGATACGGTCCGCCCGTCGCCGGTTCCAGATTCCCGGCGGTATCGATGTAGGGATTGACCAGGGGGTTGATATCGATGGCGCGACCGTAGGCATGCTGCGACCAGTTCGTGCTGCCCGGCAGTGCCCGGCAGTTGAACGCCGAGGTGTTGTTGTCCCGCATCGACAACTCGTCCTCGGCCCCCGGGTAATGGTCGACGGTCTGCATCCGCTCGATCGGATAGCGCATCTCCAGCAGATCGGCGAAGATCGCGATCGCCGAGTCCACGACATCCTGGTTCACCACCAGATTCCCCCGTGCGATCGCACCGTCGAAGCCGAGGTAGTCCACCTCGACCCGACGCAATTGCCCAGGCGGCACTGGACATTCGGATCGCCAGGTCGTCCCGAGATCGCCCGCCGTGACGGGGTGGACGCTCGCTGGGCGAGTCCCTGGCGCAGCGGTGGTCGCCGACGCCGCCTCCACCGAGGCGCCGGGTGCCGGTTTCGTTGGCTGGGAGGATACCGCCGACGTGCAACCCGCCGACATGGCCGCGGCGGCGACGATCAGGGCAGTCATGCGGCGCACTCACGAATCCCATCACAACCGCGCCCGGATGCGTCGCCGCGCCACGACCGAGGCGTATACGGTCGTGCCGTGATCGATGAATTCGACGATGTCGTCCTCGGCGGCGGCAAGGGTGGAAAGTCGCTCGCCATGGCCCTGGCCGGCGCCGGGCACTCGGTGGCGCTCATCGAGAGGGGACAGATCGGCGGCACGTGCATCAACGTGGCGTGCATCCCGACCAAGACCATGGTCGGCAGTGCCAAGCTCATCCAGATGGCGCGTCACGCCAACCAGTTCGGCGTCGATCTCCCACCGGCACGACCCAGCCTCGAGGGCGTGATCGCCCGCAAGCGACGCGTGGTCGGGGCAATGGTGGAGGCACACCGGACGTTGTTCACCGGCACGCCCAACATGACCTTCCTGCTCGGCGCCGGGACCTTCGTCAGCCCGCGGACCATCGAGGTGGTCATGCAGGACGGCTCGACCCGCACCGTGCGCGGCAAACGGGTCTACATCAACACCGGCAGCCACATCACCATCCCCGACATCCCCGGCCTCGACACCATCGACTATCTGACCAGCACCTCGGTCATGGAACTGGCCGAACTTCCCGACCGCCTGGTGATCGTCGGAGCGGGCTACATCGCTCTGGAGTTCGCCCAGATCTTCCGTCGCCTCGGCAGCGAGGTCGTCCTCGTCCAGCGCGGCACCCGCTTCCTACCGCAGGAGGACGGCGATATCGCCGCGGCGGTTCGCGAGGTCCTCCTCGATGACGGAATCGAGTTCGTCGACGACGCCGAGACCACCGCGGTCGCCCCCGCCGGAGCCGGCGTCGAACTGGCCTGCACTCGTGGCGGTCGGCCGCTGATCGTGTCGGGCAGCCATCTGATGGTGGCGGTGGGACGCACGCCGAGCACCGACGGCCTGGGCCTGGCCGCCGCCGGCGTCGCCACCGGTCGACGTGGCGCGATCACTGTCGACGAATACCTGCAGACCACTGCCGAGGGGGTCTACGCGATCGGCGACTGCAACGGCGGACCCCAGTTCACCCACGCATCGTGGGATGACTACCGGATCCTGCTGGCCAACGTGCTCCACGACGCCGGGCGTAGCACCGCCGGACGCCTGATGCCCTACACGCTGTTCATCGATCCGGAACTGGGGCGCGTCGGTCTGACCGAGGAGCAGGCATGTGCCCAGGGCTACGACGTCGCCGTCGCTCGGCTGCCCGCCGCCAAGATTCCCCGGGCCAACACCGCCGGTGAAACCGCGGGGATGCTCAAGGCCGTCATCGACCGTTCCACCGGCCAGATCCTGGGTTGCTCGCTGCTGTGCCATTCCGCCGGGGAAGTCATGTCGGTCGTACAGATGGCGATGCTAGGCGGTTTGCCCTACACCGCAGTACGCGACACCGTGTTCACCCACCCGACCATGGCGGAGTCACTGAACCTTCTGTTCGCCACCGTGTGAGTTCAGGGTCGCCGCTGGCGATGCGCCGCCGCCCGCGGCTGCCGCTGCGGCGCGGCCCGCTGCCCCGCAGCACCGCGAAAAGAAGCAACCGGCGAGGACGCCGACCCGCGATGCCGCGGGCCGGAAATCGGCTGGGTGGCAGGCGGTTTGGCGTCGTGGCGGGTGTAACCCGCATCGACCACAGCCTTGAGCGGCACCTCGATGGCGGCCACGATCGGTTCCGGGACGCCGATGTCGCGCAGCGGCTGCAGCAGCGGAAGCTGCGCGGTCGGAATCAGGTAGGTGGTGGTCGTCGCACCCAGGGCGTTGGTCACGGTCGTGATATTCGCCGCCGGCACAGCGCCCAGATCCAGTCCGCCCGGCAGCGTCTCGTATCGCCCGTGGACATAGGCGGTCCCCATCAGCGCGTTGGCGAGGCTGATCAGATTCCAGGGGCGGTCCGGGAAATCGGCCCAACCGTCGTACTCGCCGTTGATGACGAGAGTGTCGTAGGGCGTCTCCGGGGCGGCGAAGGGAGTCAGCCCCAGTACCGGGATCCGGAACGGAATCATCCTGAGGATGCCCTGCGGGCCCGTCGGGTCGCCGATGGCAAGAAAACTCAGCCGCTGCGCAGCCGGGCGCTGGTCGGCGGGCAGCGCCATGACCGCCTGCTTGGCATAGGCCACGGCGATGGCACCCTGGCTGAACCCCGCCAGCACCATCGGCCCGGGGGTATCGAGCAGTCCGTCGCGCAGAGCGGATACGGCAACCGCAATCGAAGAGTCCATGCCCAGCACCGCCGCCGGGTAGTCGATCCGGCTGATGGTGTGACCGGCAAAGTGATCGGGCAGTAACTGCTCGGGGTAGGGCGGCGGATGAAAGGTACGGGTGCCGCTGACGGTGAAAGCCGTGGAGGCGATGGCCGGTGTCGCGGCGATGACGGCGAACGCCGTCGCGGCCGACAACGTCGCAACCACAAACCGCCGCAACGCCATGCAACGGGAGTATCCGGCCTCGGGACGCGAAATCTCCGCGAATGCGCCGTTTAGCTGTTTAGGCCAGCAGCGGGTCGATCACCGAACGCGGCACCAGCACCTGGGTGGCACCGGCCGCCGGGGGCAGCAGACCGCCCTGGCTGAAGAAGAAGATCACCCCGTCGTTGGTGATCGCGAAGTTCTGATAGTTGGCCGGGTCCAGACCCGCCGCCGCCGCGATGGGTACCGGGGAACCGGTCTGCTTGTCCAACTCGGCCTGAACCGCGGGGAAAACGATGGGCAGCGGTTCGGTCTCCGGCTGCCACAGCGTCTCGTAGGTGACCAGTTTGCGATAGGCCTGATCCCACACGAAGGACTTGAACGAAGTCTGCGGTCCGGCGCCGCCCGCGTTCTGATAGACCTTCAGGACCACCGAGAGCTGGCCGCGCGGCGGGACGACGGAGTTGTACGTCGCCGCGCTGATATCCAGGGCGTAGGGCGCCGTTCTCGGAGCCGAGGACTTCGCCACATTGAGGAAGCCGTCGCGGGTCTGCGCGACGAACTGCGTCACCGACTTCATATCCGGGAAGTTGCTCGGAAAACTGATGTCGACGATGTAGCCCGGATCGGTCAGCGCGATCGTGCACAACGATCCGGCGTCGACACCCTTGATATCGCGGCAGTAGTTCTTCGGCGCAGCATCGGCAATCGCCGGAGACCCCAGGACCAGGGCGGCAAGCGTCGCTGCGACTGTCCGTGAAAAAAGCACGCCGGTAACCTACCGATCCTGCACACCGGACGCGAACCGCGAAGCGGTGATTCACGCCCTTTGACACCCGTGACGTGCGATTCTCTAAGCCATGAAGAGAGCAGGCTCACGATGTGCCGCGGCGATCATAGCCGCGCTCGCCGTCATGGTGCTGGGCGTTACGTCGACAGTCGCCGTGCCGGAGGCCGACGCCGTCACCGCACTGGTCGCACCCGGAACCGGAACGCCGGATGCCAACGTCATCGCCGGTTACCTGGAGAACGCCCGCGACTACTACATGACCACGACTCCGTGCACGGTGGAGAACGACTGCGACGTGGTCGGGATCAACTACCCGGCCTCGTTCTGGCCTCTGTTCTTCCGGCCGCGGTGGTGTGTTCCGGGCCGGTGCGAGAAGTGGGATGTCTCGGTGGCCGACGGGCTCAACAATTTCAACAGCGCGCTCACCAACCTGTTGGCCACCCAACCGGACGAGGAGATCGTGCTGTTCGGGTACTCCCAGGGCGGCGCGATCGTGTCCGATCAACTCCGCCTGATCCAGGACCTCGATCCCGCACTCAAGGAGCGGCTCTCAGTGGTGCTGATCGGCAATATCGATAACCCTGTCGGCGGCCCGTGGTCGCTGCTGGGCTTTCTCGGGACCATTCCCATCGTGGATGTGACAACCGGGATGCCGACCATCGTCGATACCGGGATCCCCACCACGTCAGTCCATTTCGAGTACGACGGAGTGGGTGACTTCCCGATCTACTGGGGCAATCTGCCGGCATTCGTCAATGCGGTTGCCGGTTTCTGGTACGTCCACGGGCAGATGCTGTGGCCCAACGGCTACAACGAGACCGGCCTGCCCAGCGGCTACACCCCGGCGGAACTGGCCGATCAGATGGATCCCGCGTTGCACCCGGAGAACTTCAGGTACGACAGCTACGGCAACCCCTTCATCACCATCCCGACCCGGACCCTGCCGATCATGATCCCGTTCCTCAACTTCGGCAGGGACTTCGGCCTGAGCTGGCTCATCGAGCCGTTGGTAGACCTGGTCTCCCCCGCCCTGCGGGTGATCATCGACACCGCCTATGACCGGACACTGAATCCGGGCATCCCGCAATACCTGTCGCTGTTGCCGTTCAACCCCAAGCTCAACCTGTTCGACGTCGCCGGGGACTTCTTCCAGGCGATCGGCGAGGGTGTCGAGGCATTCCTGGGCCACTTCGAGGCGGCGGCGCCGCCGGCATCCGGGATTTCGGGCGTACCGACCGAGCGTCCTGCGGTGCGCAGGCCATCGGCGGCGGTCAGAGAAACGCCGGTGATCGACCTCGCTGCCGATCCTGCCTCCGCTGTCGAGAACCCCACTATCGACACCCCCTCTACTGCGGCAGAGGATCAGGCACCGAAGCGCCCCCGCGCAACCCGCACCGCGTCGGCCGCCGCCGCCGCGGAC
>SYAB01000326.1 GCA_005787665.1 Actinomycetota bacterium | reverse complement strand
GAACTGCCCCACCATCAGCTTGCGGTGAACCGCGTGCGGGGGGTCGTCGGCGGTGGCCAGGATGTGGGTGGGGCCGCCGAGTCCGTCCATCGGCAGCGGCGCCACACCGCGTTGCGGGCTGTAGGTGATCGGCCCGGTGAGGTTCGATGAGAAGTCCGCCGGGCGGGTGGCCGCCTCACTGACCGCCGCCCAACTGCTGACCAGATAGAAGCCGGAGTCTCCGACGCGGTGGACGCCGCCCTCAGCGCGAAGGCGCGCGTACAAGGGGTAGGGGTCCTGAATGGCGGCCTCGCCGAAGAACTCGGCCGGGTCGACGATCGCGCCGGCAACCGACATGTCCGATTCCTCCTAACGCCGAAGACCGGTCAACACCAGACCGGGGTCGAATGTCGCCCGCGCGGCCACCGAAGCGGCGGCCGCGGTGACCACCAGCGCCGCCTCACCCTCGTAGCCTTTGGGGAAGACGATCTCGGCACTGTCCGGGCCGTCGCGGTGGGCCATCAACCAATCGTAGACAAGCCAGTCCAGCGCGCAGGCCACCGTCAGCGGATCGGCGTCCGGTGATCGTGCCGCCGTCACAACAGACTGAAGTGCATCACGGTGTTCCTTGCGAGCCGCTTCTTTGTTCACCCCGGAGCTGTCGAACATCATCATCGACAGGGTCAGCGGAAAACGTTCGCCGGCTTCGGTTCTCACCACCCAGCGGCCGCCTTTCCAGGGCCTGTCGGCATCGACCTGGTGCATCTCGCCGTATCCGCCGACCACCCCGAGTGTCGGGTCGTCTAACTCGCCGTCCAGTGGCGCCGGTCCGAGCAGTCCGAGCGGCTGGCGGGCCAGAATCGAGAACAGCGTGGCGGTGCCGATGATCTTGCCGGCCCGCAGGTCGGCGCTCAGCCCGGTGGTTTCCAGCGCGGCGGCATACTCGAAACACAACCGGTCCAGGGTCCGGTGCAGTTCCAGCAGTTCGTCACGTTCAGCTGAATCCTGCGGCCCGCGGCCGCCGCCGAGGATCTCGCCGAACCTTCCGGCGGCGATGATCAGCGCGTCATCGAGCGCCTCGAGGTGAGTGGCAACCAGGCGATCGGGTTCCTCATCGTCAATCACCAACGCCTGCAGCGATGTCGGTGCCCCGGCCGGGGTGGCCCAGTAGAAACCGATCTGCTCGTCGGTCTGCACGATCCGCGGTCTCACGGCCCACCCGACCCGGTACGCCGCCACAGCATGACCCGGTTGTTGCCGGAGTCGGCCACAGCCAATGCGTCGCCGCGCAGCGACAGTCCGTAGGGCCAGCACAGGGTGTCGTGCTGCACCGAGGTCCACCGGTTCTCGCCGTTGGATGCGAAATCGGGTTGCGCCAACACGTGGTCGGCACCCCGAAAGGATGGGCCGCCATCGGCACCGCGGCCGATGGGGCCGTCGGGCACGCCGTCCCAGAGCAGGACGCGGTTATTGGCGGTGTCGGCCATCGCCAACCGCTGCCCGTCGAGGGAGATCGCGTACGGGAACCGGAAGCGATCGTTCGTGTGCGGGCCGTAGGGCCATTCCTCGGAACCGGCGAAGTCCGCTTGACCGATGACGAGGTCGGCGTCGCGATCGACGGCGGGGTGGCCAGACCAGCCCAGCACCCGGTGATCGCCGGCGTCGGCGATCAGCAGCACATCCCCATTCCCGGCGATGTCGTGCGCCCAGCGGAAGCTGGCCGGCCCGGCGTCGCCGCCGCGGTTCTCCGAGTTCGACGACGAGTCCGGCTGGCCCAGGATGACGTCGGCGGGTTGGTTCGCGTCGGGAATCCCATTGCGCCAGCCGAGAACCCGGCGGTTTCCGGTGTCGGCGACCCAAAACGACGAACCGACCACGGCGATACCGAACGGCCAATACATGCTCGACGCCGAGCACCCGCCGCCGCGGTTGGGCTCGACCGAAACGAAGTCGGACTGGCCGATGACGATGTCGGGTGCGGTGTCGTTGGTCTGCGGCACGGTGTTCCACACCAGGATGCGGTGATGCCAAGCGTCCGCAACGACCAGCCGACCGTCATGGATGAGCACCCCGGTCGGTAGGTGCATCCCGCGTTCGGGGCCGCGCCCGCCCGCCGCCGGGCCCTCGGTCTCACCATCGGGCTGGCCGAGCACCACGTCGGCGGGTTGCTCGTCGGCGCTGGGAATCCCGTGCCAGATCAGCACCCGGTGATTGCCGGAGTCGGCCACCACCACGTGGTCGTCGCCCCCCGTAATGCTCAAGTACACCCCGCGCGGTGAGTACATCCACGCCATCGACGGACTTGCGGCCGGTAGCGCCAGTCCGCCGGGCGCGGGCGCGCCCAGCCACACCTGCGGTCGCCAGCCGTCGCGCAGATCCACCTCCGGAACCACATCGGGTCGGGTACCGACGCCGCTGATGTTGTGCCGGACGGTGTATCGGCTCATCGGATGGGTGTCCTCGCGGACGGGCACGTCACTGCGGACATCATTGCCCAACACGCACCCAGACGTCACCGTCATCGATCCGCAGCGGCAACTGTTCCAACTGGGCGCCCGGCGCGCTGAGGCACTCCCCCGAGCTCGCGTCGAAACAGAATCCGTGCCACGGACAGGTCAGCGTGCCGTTGCTCAGGTCGAGCATCGCGTCGGTCAGCGGCAGCGCCTCGTGCGCGCATTCGTTGCGGTAGGCCGAAAGCCGCTGGCCGACATTGACGATCAGCACATCAGTCGGCTGGCCACCGTCACCCGCAAGCGACACCGCGGTGAGGTCGTCGACAGCGATGCCGGCGGCGGGTCCCACCTTCGCCCACCCCTCACTGGCCGGATCCCTGCCGATGCGCAGCGACTCCAGTGGAATGAGCGTGGGGGTCGGTTGGTCGGCCACCACCTCCACGGCGGTGACGGCCGGAACCTCGGCCACCAGAGCCTCCTCGACCAGGTTGCGCAGCGTCACCGAGGACATCGAACATCCGTTGCACGCGCCTTCGAGTCGAACGAAGGCCGTTCCGTCCTCCACCCGCACCAGCGAGACGTCGCCTCCGTGGCTGTGCAGTTGCGGGCGCACCGACTCGAGTACCTGGTTGGCATGCGTCACCGGATCCGGGCGCACGATCCCGTGCAGCGACAGCAGCAGGTGGACGGCAGGGTCGGCGGCGAGTTCGAACAGCGCTGGGCGGGTGGCGTCCTCGGCGCGCAATCGGCGCACGATGCTCACCAGTCCGGCTTTGTGAATGGCCTCGACCGCTCCCTGCAACTCCTCGGCGACCTTGCGCGCCGCCGGTTCGAGATCCTCGAGTGCGCTCACCGCATCATCGACCCGTTTGGCGAGATCATCGAACGTCGGTTCGCTCATGTCGCCGTCTTTGCCCATCACTGTCCGTCCGCATCGGTCCGGTCGAGTGCCTGCTGGCGGGAGATCTCGTCGAGCACACCGCGCACCGCGCGCATCGAGTCGTGATCGCCAAGTTCCTCGAACAAAAAGCGCGCCTCGTACAGCTTGGCCTTGGCCTGATCGAAGTCGGCGAGATGGGCCAGCACGTTGCCCTGGTTGGCCAGAACCCGCGCCCGGCCCAGCGGATCGGTGTCGCGGTCGCGGGCGGCCAGCACGGCCTCGTAGAGGTTGACCGCCTCCACCATGTTGTCCCCCTGATGGCTCGACGGGGTGTAGACCAATGAGTTGGCCAGGTTCAACTGCACGCTGGCCCACTCCTCCGGATAATCCTCGGGCGTATAAACCTTCAGCGCCGAGCGCAGCGACTGCGCGGCCACACCCAGGCGCAGCTGCCCGGACGCCTCCGTCATCGGCATGGTCAGATAGGCCGCCGCGAGATTGGCGTGCGCCGAGGCCCACAACAGCGGCGCCTCCTCCCGCCACACCAGCTGCAGCGCCGAATGATAATGCGGCACAGCCCGATTCAGCAGATCCGGGCGGTCCACCGCCTGTTCGTGCAGCAGCCCCGCCAATGCCAGATGAAGCTCCGCGCGGGCCAGCCGCAGATCCTCGGCGTCGTCGAGAGCGCGCAACGCACCCTCGAATCGGGTGACCGCATCGGGTCCGTCGCAGATTGAGGCCGCCGCGCCGAGCAGCACACCGCGCAACGGCTCGGACACACCGGCGGCCTGCTCGGCGGCCCGGTCCAAACACGCCACCGCGGCCTCGGCGTCGCCGTCCTGCAATGCACCGCTGGCCTGCACCGAGAGTACGGTCGCTGCCAGTTCGCCGGTCGCGTCACCGACTTCCGGTGCGATGTCGCTACGGCCGAGGGCGAACAGCACCACATCGACCAGACAGGCGAATTCGCCTAGGCCTGAACGCAACTCGGCCGGGTCGGAGCCGTCGGGGTCCATGACGAAGCGGTTGTATCGGGTGATCGGGTCGTCGCCGTTCAGCGCGGCCAGCGCGCCGTCGCGATCGCCGGCCAGCGCCAACTCGTGGGCCCGCAGCGAATCCGGCCAGTCGGGCAGCCGACCGGATAGCAGCGCTACACGAGCATCCTCGGTATCCGCTGCCGCCGGGATCAACAGATACCCCAGCGGCAGCGGAAAGGCCCCCAGCGGCTGCGGACGAACCGCCAGCACCGCCGGATCCAGAACGTCGTTCACAGCTCTCCTCGTGTCTTCATCAGTGCCGCATCGCCGCGCATCATCCGTGCACCGGGCCGCCGCCGATGTCGCGATCGGCGGTCCGGCGGATCAGATCGGCGGCCAGTTCGGCGCGGGCCAGGGTGGCATGGCTGTGGATCCTCTTACGGACCACTCCGTCGGCAAACACCACGATGATCTCGACGAACCATCGGCCGCTCTCCTCGACAACGACCGTCTGCACGTCGAGTGCCTGGTCGGTAGAGGTTCGGCGCTCGTCAGTCATGGCCATCACAGCTCCGACGGCCCGGCCGGTTCCGACGGTTCCGGGGGCGCAAGCGGGATCCGGAGAGCCTTGTGCTCATCGTCCCAGAATGCCGCATGGACGCCCGCTCGGAAGCCGACACCGAGAACCTCGTGCACCAGCACGGCACGGTCGCCGGCCGGGTTGCGCTGTTTGAGCAGCAGACCGCCGCTGCTGGGCCCGCGCAGCGGGAACAGCCACAGTTCGCCGTCGCGCGGAACCGCCGCCAGCGCATCGGACGGGAAACGCCCGGCGGCCAGCGCGGCCGCCATCCGCAGGTAGCCGTCTTCACTGAGTTCCACGCTGGCCTCCGCGGCGGTCGGCGGGCGCAGCGGAGCCAGGAAGTCGGCTTCGATCATGGCGATCACCTGCTCCATCGCCGCGGCGACCGGATCGGAGAGTTCCGCGACCATCTCCATGGCGGCCACCTCGATCAGGAACACCGTGATATCGGTGGG
>SYAB01000325.1 GCA_005787665.1 Actinomycetota bacterium | reverse complement strand
TATTGCGGCTGGCGGTCTGTTTGGCGCGCTCGGCGGCCGCGGCGACGGCCCGATCGCCGCTGCCTTTGAGGTCGTCGACGCTCACGACTCGTCGGTGATCAGTCGGTAGACCGCGTACAGCGCGAACCAGGTGATCACGACGACCGCTACGACCAGCAGAATCTCGAAGAAGAGCACCACAGGGGAGAGCTTATCGCGCTTGCCGGGGTTGAGGTGTCGGCAGCCGGGAACCGGCTAGGCGACCTTGACGTCGACTTGGTGAACCCCGGCGCCGACAGGGGCCACGGTCGCGTCACCCCGCCCGGCCGTAGACAGCGCGCGGACTGTCCAGGTCCCCGGCGCGGCGAAAAACCGGAAGTCCCCGCCGGGGGTTGCGACCAGCTCGGCGGTGAACTCCTGAGAGGCGTCCAGCAGGCGCACCGATGCGCCACCGACGGCCCGGCCGGAGTCGTCGACAACCCGGCCGGTGATCACGGTCTCCCGCTCCAGGTCCACCCCCGGCAGAAGGGGTGTGCGTCGTTCGCGAACTGATTCCATGGTTAACGTCCCAATTCTGTCGAGGTGGCTCCGGTCGAGCGCCGGAGGTAGGTCGAGGGGGCTCCGGCCGAGTACCGGAGGTGCGCGATCAGGGGATAGAGCTGGCAGCCGAGGCAGATCCCGAACGCTGCGTTGAGGAACGCGGCTGCCAGCGCGAGGGCGGCGGCGATCACTCCGAGGAGCGGAGCGCCAAGCGCGAAACCGGCTACGCCGGCCGTCGCGAAGACCACGCCGACGAATTGGGCGAATCTCAACGGTGCCACGGGCTCCCGATTGGTGGGCGGTCCGAGCCGTGGCGCCACCAGGGCGGCGAAAAGCCGACCGTACGGGTGGCGGCGCGGACCGAGGGCTGCACCGATCGCGAACACCACGGCTTGAGCGGCCAACAGGGCGGCTGCGGCGGGGACGTTGACGGCGGACATCGCCAGCACCGCCAGCAGGACGGCGGTGGTGAGCCAGGCGGCAAAGCGCGGACCGCGAACATCGACCTGGTCGATGGCTGGCTGGGTGGTGAGCGACATGCGAAGACTCCTGTTGCTGGCAGGGCTGGACGGGACAGACCACTGGGGCACTGCTGGAAGAGCGCGACGAAAGCGGAGAGGAAAGCGCCGGCTCAGCAGCTACAGCAACAACAGCAACAACCCGCGGTGCGGCACAGATCGACTGCGCGGCGCTTGGTGAGCATCTGCTCGAGACGGGAAGTCACGGGGCGATGATACCGCTCACGGGGGGTGTCAGGTCAACAGAGCCTCGAGGGCGGAGGTGAGGTCGGCCGCCTTAGGCACTCCGGCGGAGCGGTACCGCTGACGTCCATCGGCGTCGAAGATGAATGTCGTCGGCAGTGAGAGCACCGACAGCCTGCGTGCTGCGGCGGGGTTCTGATCCATGTCGACCTCGACATGACGCACGGTCGGCAGGTCTGTGATGACCTGCTGAATGACACGGCGCACCGCGGCACAGGGGCCGCACCACACCGCCGCGAAGTGCACGATGGTCGGACCGGAATCGGACAATCCCAGATCTGCGGTGTCGAGATCGACCGGGTGTTCGGCATCGCGCAACACCCCGTTGCGCTGGTTGTGCACCACGCCCACCACCCCGGCGAGGCTCAACGCGGCGGCGATCGCGATCCCGGCGGTCATCGCAGCGGTCATGTCTGTCTGAAACCGTCCAGTCGCACGGTTACTTCCTCGGCTATCCCCTCGATGATGATGTCCGAACCGCGCGCCCCTTCAGCGGTGGGCCGGAGCCCGAAGGGCAGCTTCTGCCCGGGCATGGTGGCGCCGAAGGCTCCCAGCACGGCCGCCCGCTTCTCGTCGGGCACGGTCTGATCGGCGGTGTTCGGCCCGGTCACCACGCCGGTGGGGGTGATGACCAGGGTGGTCCGCTCCGGCCCGGCGATGGACAGGTCGACGGTCACGCTGACCGGCTTGTCGAACCCGGCCTTGGTCGGGGTGCCGGTGAAGACCAGGCCGGTGTTCCCGGAGATCCCGGATTCGGTGGTGCCACCGGTGGCGTCGTTGGACTCCTCGGCCGGCGCTTGAACGGCCAGGTCCTTCACCCCGATGAAGGCCCCCATATGCCGGGAGTCGATGATGATGCGGCTTTCCAGTTTGCCCAGCGGCAGGTCGGCGTCGGGACGAATCAGCCAGGAGGCCTCCGTCAGGCCGATGTCGTGCATGGTGGATTCGAGTGTGACCTTGCCCACCACCGGATGCTCGACACCGTGGGCCTTGATCTCGAGTTCGCCGTAGCGGTGGCGCAACGCCTGGGGGATGAACGGAAAGCCCAGGATCGCCACCCAGGGGTCGAACGTCAGCGCCGCCGCGGTGCGGACATGGCGCGCCAGCTGGTACTCCGCGTAAATGGCCGCCCCGGTGTCGACCCCTACGGCGCCGAGGGTGACGGCCAGGGCTGAGGCGCCCGCCGCAGCGATCAGCTTTCGCACCCGGCCATTGTGGCCTACTGCCATCGCGACCCGCACGGATCGTCGAAACAGCAGGTCGCCGGTTACAGTGACAGCCAAACCGGGAGAGTTCGTTGGACCTGTTGCTTCTCACCGCCGACCGTGATCCGGAGTCGGTGCTGCCATCGTTGGCGCTGCTTGCGCACACGGTGCGCGCCGTTCCGGCCGAGGTGGCGTCGCTACTCGAGGCCGGAGCGGCCGATGTGGCGATCGTCGATGCCCGCACCGATCTCGCGGCGGCCCGCGGGCTGTGCCGGTTGCTGGGCACCACCGGCGCGCCGGTGCCGGTGGTCGCTGTGGTCAACGAGGGCGGACTGGTCGCGGTGAACGTGGACTGGGGGATCGACGAGATCCTGCTGCCCGGCACCGGGCCGGCCGAGATCGACGCGCGGTTGCGGTTACTGGTCGGCCGCCGCGGCGGCGCGGCTACCCCGGAGAGCGCCGGCAAGGTCAGCCTGGGCGAGTTGGTGATCGACGAGGGCACCTACACCGCGCGGTTACGCGGCCGTCCGCTGGACTTGACCTACAAAGAGTTCGAACTGCTGAAGTACCTCGCCCAACATGCCGGGCGGGTGTTCACCCGTGCCCAGTTGCTCCAGGAGGTGTGGGGCTACGACTTCTTCGGCGGCACCCGGACGGTCGACGTGCACGTGCGGTGGCTCCGCGCAAAACTCGGCCCCGAGTACGAGGCGCTCATCGGCACCGTCCGCAATGTCGGCTACAAGGCGGTCCGCCCGGCCCGTGGCCGCACCGTGGCCGCCGACTCCGACGCGGCCGACGTGGATGCCGAGACCGCCGACGGCTTCGATGAGATGTCGTCGGCGCTGCCCGGCCAGTGACGGCCGTCCGCTGGTGCCGTGACCTCTCCGCCGACGAGCAGCAGGAGATCCGGAGTCTGATTGCGGCCGCCGACCGGGCCGACGGGGTGGCGCCGGTGGGGGAGCAGGTGCTGCGGGAACTTGCCGCGCGACGTACCGACCATCTGCTTGCCACCGATACCGATGGAGCCCTGCTCGGGTACCTGAATTTGGCCCCCGCGACGGCCGAACTGGTGGTGCATCCGCAGGCCCGCCGTCGCGGTGTGGGCGCGGCCCTGGCCGCCGAGGCGCTTGCGCGCGGCGGTGGAGCGGTCCGGTTCTGGGCGCATGGCACCACCCCGGCGGCGCGCCAGTTCGCCGCCGCAATCGGGCTGCACCCTGTGCGCGAACTGATCCAGATGCGCCGGCCTTTGCTGGACCTTCCCGAGATCGTTGTGCCGCAGGATACGTCGATCAGGACCTACGGCGGGTCGGCCGACGACGCCGAGCTGTTGCGGGTCAACAATGCGGCGTTCGCCTGGCATCCGGAGCAGGGTGGCTGGACGGGTGCCGATCTCGCCGAGCGCGTCGCCGAGCCCTGGTTCGATCCGTGTGGGCTGTTCCTCGCCGTCGACGACGCCAGCGGCAGTCTGCGCGGGTTCCACTGGACCAAGGTGCATCCCGACGGCACCGGTGAGGTCTACGTCCTCGGCGTGGACCCGGCGGCTCGGGGCCTCGGGCTCGGCCGCGTTCTCACCCTGACCGGGTTGGACCATCTGGCCCGGCGGCTGGGGCATCTCGAGGAACCGGCCGTCATGCTCTACGTCGAGTCCGACAATGCCGCGGCGACCAGCACTTATCGGTCGCTCGGTTTCGAAGTGGCGGCGGTGGACACCGCGTACGCGTCCGGGTGAGCGATCACCTGTTCACCTCTCGTTAACCGTGCATGCCCGATTTAGCCACACCCGCCGCCTAGGTTTCGCAGTACTCCGGAAGTCGATCGAGAAGGTGGGAAGAGCGTGGCTTTGAGCAGTCTCCGCAGCGTGCTGGTTGCGACAGTGACGGCGACCGCGGTCGTCGCGTTGTCCGCGTGCGGCAG
>SYAB01000324.1 GCA_005787665.1 Actinomycetota bacterium | reverse complement strand
TGGTGCGCGGCGCACTGGTGAACATCACCAACCCGAAGGGCCTGGTGTTCCTGCTGGCTGTGCTGCCCCAGTTCGTGGTTCCCACTCAACCGTTGCTGCCGCAGTACCTCACGATCGCCGCCACCATGACCGTCGTCGACGTCATCGTGATGGGGGCCTACACCGGGCTGGCCGTGCGCCTGCTGCGCTGGCTGCACACACCACGCCAGCAGGCGGCGCTGAACCGGACCCTCTCGGGGATGTTCGCGGCGGCGGCACTCGGACTGTCCCTGGTGCGCCGCGGCGCCACGGCATGATGGGGCCCATGGCCGATCACCCCAACGACGTCCCCGGCGTGCCGATGAAATTTCCGGTGTGGTTCGAGAATCTGCAGATCAAATACATCAACCCGATCGCGATTCCGCTGGCCCGTTTCACCCCCGGAATCACGGTGATCAGACACCGTGGGCGCAAGACCGGACGGTCACTGGAGACCGCGGTGTCGGCCTACCGCAAGGGCGACACGGTGGCGATCATGCTGGCGCATGGGAAGACCAACTGGGTGAAGAACATTCTCGCCGCCGGCGAGGCCGACATCGTTCTGCGTGGCCGGGATGTGCACCTGGTGAACCCCCGGATCGTGGCAGCCGGGATTGACGACCCGTCGCTGCCGCGGATGGCGCGACTGGCCGCCCGCCGCGGGGTGGGGGTGTTCGTCGCCGATGTCGCGGCCGGCGACGCGCACTGACGCCCCGGTTAGAGGTCCAGACCGATATCGAGCACCCGCACCGAATGGGTCAGCGCGCCCACCGCGAGGTAATCCACCCCGGTGCCCGCGTACTCGGCGGCGCTGTCCAGCGACAGGCCGCCGGAGGATTCCAACCGGACTCCCGGTGAGCGGGCGTCGCGGCGCTGCACGGCGATCTGGGTCTGCCACACCGGGAAGTTGTCGAGCAGGATGAGTCCGACGTCCTCGGCCAGCACCTCGTCGAGTTGTTCGAGGGTGTCCACCTCGACCTCGCACGGCAGCCCCGGCGCGGCCGCGCGCACCGCGCGCAGAGCGGCGACGACCGATCCGGCGGCGGCGACGTGGTTGTCCTTGATGAGGGCGGCATCGCCCAAACCCATCCGATGATTCACCCCGCCGCCGACCCGTACGGCGTATTTCTGCAGCGCCCGCAAGCCGGGAAGGGTTTTCCGGGTGTCGCGGATCTCGGCCTTGGTGCCCTCAACCGCATCGACCCACGCCGCGGTCGCGGTCGCGATGCCGGACAGATGACAGACCAGGTTGAGCAGGGTGCGCTCGGCGGTCAGCAGGCCCCGAGTATCGGCGTGCACCCGCAGCAACGCCGCTCCGGGCTGGAGCCGGGTGCCGTCCTCGACCCGATCGCGCACCCGGTAGCCGGCCTCGCCGAGGACCTCGTCGAGCACCATCAGGGCGATGTCCACCCCGGCAGCCACCCCGGCTTCTCGCGCGACCAGAGCGGCCTCGGTGGTCGCGTCGGCCGGAACCGTCGCCATGGTGGTGATATCGGGCCCGTAGCGCAGGTCCTCGTCAAGCCCGCGGCGGATCGTCTCGAGGGCCTCCGCCCTCTCCCCGGCACTCAGCGTCATGGCAGGGGCGCGGCGATGGCGGGCTGTTCACCGACCGTGCGGCTGACCGACTGGGCCGGGTCGGTGTCCGGATAGTCGCTGCGGTGATGGCAACCGCGACTTTCGGTGCGGGCCAGGGCCGCCGCAGCGACGACCCGGGCGGTGGTCGTCAGAGCCACGTCCTCGAAGTCTGCCCGCGTGCGGACGGCCCGGGCCGGTGCATCCTGCAGGTCGGCGACGAGGTCACGCAGACCTTCGCCGTCGCGGACCACCGACGCCCACCGGGTCATCGCCTGCTGCAGGTCCCGGCGGTCATGCGCGACATGCTGGAGGTCGGCAATGTTCGCGCTCACCGTTCCCGCGGCACCGGCGTGCGCGGCGGCAGAGCGCCCGCAGCGGCCGCCGACCACCAACCCCTCGAGCAGACTGTTGGAGGCCAGCCGGTTGGCGCCGTGCATCCCCGTGCGGGCCACCTCTCCGGCGGCGAACAGGCCCGGCAGTTCGGTTCGGCCGTGCACGTCGGTGGCTACGCCGCCGCAGCTGTAGTGGGCGCCGGGCACCACCGGGATCTGCTCGCGGGTCGGGTCGATACTCGCCGCACGGCAGGCTGCGGTGACCGTCGGGAAGCGTTGCTCGAGTCGTTCGACGCCCCGGGCGTCGAGGAAGACGCACTCGTCGCCCGTCTCACGCAGTCGCGCGTCGATCGCGGCGGCCACCACATCGCGGGGCGCCAGATCGCCCATCGGGTGCACGCCGGCGGTCACCGAGTCCCCACGGGCATCGCGGAGCACCGCGCCCTCCCCGCGTAGGGCTTCGGTGATCAGCGGGCGACGCCCGCTCCCGAAGCGGTCGTAGAGCATTGTCGGGTGGAATTGGATGAACTCGATATCGGCCACCCTGGCGCCGGCCCACAAGGCCAGCGCCACACCGTCACCGGTGGAACCCTCGGGGTTGGTGGTGGCGCTGTAGAGGTGCCCGAGCCCGCCCGTCGCCACGATCACCGAGGGTGCATGGATCACGCCGAGACCGTCGGCATTGCGCACCAGAACCCCGGTGACCGCCAGACCGTCGTGCAACACCTGCAGGGCCACATGGTTGCGCCGGATGTCGAGGGTGGCCGCGGCGTGGTCGAGCGACCGCTGCACCTCCGCTCCCGTGGCGTCGCCACCGGCGTGCATGATGCGCCGCCGGGAGTGACCGCCTTCCCGGGTCAGCGCCCACCGCCCCGGAGCGCTCTCATCGAATCGGGCGCCGTCGGCAATCAGGTCGGCCACCGCCCGGTAGCCGTCGGCGACGATGGATCGGACAGCATCCGGGTCACAGAGCCCGGCGCCGGCTGACAGTGTGTCGGCGACGTGGGAGTCCACGGTGTCCTCGGTGAACGGCAGGACCACCGCGATGCCGCCCTGGGCGTAAAAGGTGGCGGTGGTCCCCCCAAGATCAGGGGCCTTGCTCAGAACGACCGTGCGCGAGCCCTGACGGTGCGCGGCCAGGCCCGCAGCGAGCCCGGCCACGCCGGTCCCGATGACGACGACGTCAGCGCGCTGCTGCCAGTCCACGCCCCTGGACCGCCCGCCGCAGCGCGGCAGGCGACTCACTCCCCACCGCCTGGCTGGCCGATCTCGATCATGCGCTGCACGCTGGCCCGGGCCCGCGCTGCGGTGTCGGGATCGACGTCGACCTCGTCGGCGCCCTCGAGGAGGCAGCGCAAGAGCGCCGCCGGGGTGATCATCTTCATGTACCGGCAGGATGCCCGGTCGTTGACCGCCTGAAAGTCGACGGTGGGTGCGGCCCTGCGTAGCTGGTGCAGCATGCCGACCTCGGTAGCCACCAGGACCTGGCGGGCATGGGATGTGCGCGCGGCATCGAGCATCCCGCCGGTGGACAGGATTTTCACCCGGCCCGCAGGGAAGGCACCCTCGCCGGCGAGGTATAGCGCCGAGGTGGCACACCCGCACTCGGGATGCACGTACAACTCGGCATCGGGGTGACTGCGGGCCTGCGCGGCCAGTTCATCGCCGTTGATTCCGGCGTGGACGTGGCATTCGCCGGCCCAGATGTGCATGTTGTGCCGG
>SYAB01000323.1 GCA_005787665.1 Actinomycetota bacterium | reverse complement strand
TCCGGCGAACGCCTTGAGCGCGGCGGCCTGCCCGGCGGCGTCGCCGTCGAAAACGTAGATGAGTTCGCCCTTGAAGAACTTGTCGTCCATCATCAGCCGACGCAGCATCGACAGGTGCTCGTCGCCGAATGCGGTGCCGCAGGAGGCGACCGCGGTGGTGACCCCGGCCAGGTGCATGGCCATCACATCGGTGTAGCCCTCGACGACGACGGCCTGATGCCCCTTGGCAATATCACGCTTGGCCAGGTCGATCCCGAACAGCACCGCCGATTTCTTGTAGAGCACCGTCTCGGGGGTGTTGACGTACTTGGCCTCGATTGGGTCGTCGTCGAAAATCCGGCGGGCGCCGAACCCCATCGTCTCACCACTGGCGCCGCGGATCGGCCACAGCAGCCGGCGGTGGAAACGGTCCATCGGACCGCGCCGGCCCTCCCGGGAGAGCCCGGCCGCCTCGAGTTCCTTGAACTCGAAACCCTTGCGGATCAGATGCTTGGTCAGGGAGTCCCAGCCGGACGGGGCGAAGCCGCAACCGAATTGACGTGCGGCCGCGGCGTCGAAATTGCGGGCCGTCAGGTACTGGCGCGCGGGTGCCGCCTCATCGGAATCCAATGCGGCGGAATAGAATTCCTGCGCCGCGGCGTTGGCGGCGGTCAGCCGGCTACGGCTGCCGCGGTCGCGTTGCATGGTGTTGCCGCCGCCGGTGTAGGTGACCGTGTAGCCGATCCGGTCGGCCAGCATTTCGACGGCTTCGACGAAGCTGATGTGTTCGATCTTCTGCAGGAAGGCGTAGACGTCGCCGCCCTCGCCGCAGCCGAAACAGTGGAAGTGGCCGTGGTTGGGGCGCACGTGGAACGACGGTGACTTCTCGTCGTGGAACGGGCAGAGCCCCTTCATCGAGTCCGCGCCCGCGCGCCGCAGTTGGACATAGTCCCCGACCACGTCCTCGATACGGGCCCGGTCCCGGACGGCGGCGATATCGCGGTCGGGGATGCGCCCCCGCCGTTCCCCGCTTCCGCTCACCGGGCAAGTGTAGGACCGACCCGCCCGGCGTCACCTCCCGCGCAGAGGTGCCTCCAACCGCCCCTCGGTGTAGGACGCGATCTGGTCGACGACCACGCGGATCCGCTCGCCCTCGTCGGCGGCGGCGGCGAAGGCCGGGACGAAGAGTGCATCCAGGGTTTCCGGAGCGCCGGCCAGCAACTTCTCGGCCACCGCGTGGATGTGCGCCCGCTGCCGGGCCTGCAGGTCGAGGTGGCGCGGATCGGACATGATGAACTGCAGGGCCAGGGTTTTGAGCACGGCGACCTCGGCACGCACCGCGGCGGGGACCGCCAGATCCGCCTGATAGCGCACCAGCGGGCCGGATCCGGCCCGACGCCGGGTCTCGGCGATCGCGGCGGAGGCGAAACGTCCCACCAGTTCGCTGGTGAGCCGCTTGAGCGCGACCGCCGCGGCCAGCGTGCCGTCGTAGCTGCCGACCGCGGCGACCACCGGCATCCGCGAGAGCCGCCGCGCGGCGTCCTCCAGATCCGCCGGATCGGTACCCGACCCGTAGACCGAGGCGCCCAGCCGCGCCAGCGTGGCCGCGGCGTCGTCGTCGGCGAGCACCCGCAGGTCGATCCGGCCGGAGACGACGCCGTCCTCGACATCGTGGACCGAGTACGCCACGTCGTCGGCCCAGTCCATCACCTGCGCCTCCAGGCAGGGGTGCCGGGCCGGGGCGCCGGCACGCACCCAGTCGGCGATCTCGGCATCGTCGGCGTAGAAGCCGAACTTGCCGCCCGGCGCGCCACGTTGCCACGGGTACTTGGTGACGGCGTCCAGCGCGGCCCGGGTGAGGTTGAGCCCGACACTGCGCGTACCGCCGCGGTCGAGGACCTTGGGCTCCAGCCTGGTCAGAATCCGGAAGTTCTGGGCGTTGCCCTCGAAGCCGCCGACCGCGGCGGCGAACTCCGCCAGGGCCCGTTCGCCGTTGTGCCCGTAGGGCGGGTGGCCGATGTCGTGGGCCAGCCCGGCCAGGTCGACCAGGTCGGGGTCGCAGCCCAGCGGTACGGCCATACCCCGGCCGATCTGGGCGACCTCCAGCGAGTGGGTGAGCCGGGTGCGCGGTGTCTCGCTCTCGCGTGGGCCGACCACCTGGGTCTTGTCGGCCAGACGGCGCAGTGCGGCGCAGTGCAGGACCCGGGCCCGGTCCCGGGCGAAGTCGGTGCGGTGCTCGACGCTGGTACCGGGAAGCGCCGCGGACTTGGCGGGCTCGGCCACCACGCGTTCGCGGTCACGTTCGTCGTAATTCACTGTCACCTCGTCGTCACCGGGCCACAGTCTGCCAGTACGCCGACAGCTGATCGCGACCAAGTTTTGCTGGCATCGGGTTGCCGGGGTTGCGCGGCCACTACATTGGCGGTCATGCGCCTCGCCCGTCTGCTCAGCCTCCTCGTCGCGATCCTGACCGCGGCCACCCTGGTTGCCCCCTCGGCGGCGGCCGAGTCGCCGTTCCGGCTGCCCGACTACGTCACCGACAACGCCGGGGTGCTCGACGACCGCCAGCTCGCGGACGTCCAGAAAGCCGTCGACCAGCTCTACCGCGAGCGTCGGGTCCGGCTGTGGGTGGTCTACGTCGACTCGTTCGCCCCGCAGGGGGCGGTGGGCTGGGCCCAGCAGACCCAGAAGATCAGCGACCTGGGCAGCGAGGACGCCATCCTGGCGGTCGCGACCGGACAGCGGTCCTATGCGTTCCTGGTGTCCCCGACGGCGGCGGGCGGCAGTTCGACGAAGATCGACGACATTCGCCGCGACCGCATCGAACCGGCTCTGCGTAACAACGACTGGGCCGGTGCGGCGGTGGCGGCCGCGACCGGGTTGGCCGGCCTGGGCAAGAGCGCCCCCGGCACCGGCGGCGGGATGTCGGTGCTGACGCTGGTGCTGATCGCCGTGATCGGGCTGCTGGTCATCGGCGCGCTGATGCTCTGGAGCCGGCGCAGCCGGCGCAAGCGCCACGAGGCCGATGTCGCCGCTGCGGCGAATGTCGATCCCACCGATCCCGCGGCACTGGCATCGGTGCCCATCGAGGCCCTCGACGACCTGTCCCGCTCGATCGTGGTCAAGGTCGACAACGCGGTGCGCACCAGCGCCAACGAACTGGTGCTCGCGGTCGAGGAGTTCGGCGAGGCGCAGACCGCGCCGTTCGCCACCGCGGTGGACAATGCCCGGACCACGCTCAAGCAGGCGTTCGCCGTGCGCCAGAAACTCGACGACGACGTCCCCGAACCCCTGCCCGAACGACGCGACCTGCTGACCCGCGTCGTCGTCTCGGCGGCCAAGGCCAATCGGGAACTCGACACCCAGACCGAGGCCTTCCATCAGATGCGCGACCTGGTGTTCAACGCCCCGGAACGACTGGACGTCCTGACCCAGCAACTGGTGACCGTCACCGCGCGGATCGAGCCCTGCCAGCAGAAGCTGGATCAGCTGCACACCGAGTTCGACGAGTCGGCGTTGGCGTCGGTATCGCGCAACGTCAACGCGGCCAAGGAGCGGGTGGGCTTCGCCGACGAGGCGATCACCCGCGGGCGGGACCTCGCCGCCAAGCCGGTGGCCGGCGAGGTGGGCGACCTGGTGGACTGCGTACGCGGGGCGGAATCCGCTCTGCAGCAGGCGACCACGATGCTCGACGCGGTCGACAGCGCGGCCAGCGACATCCGGCGCGCCGTCTCGGCCCTGCCGGGGGCGATCGAGGACATCCAGCGCGGGATCACCCAGGCCGCCGAGCAGCTGGCCCAGGGCGGGCTGGCCAAGACCGCCGAGCTGTCCGCGGCCCGCGACGCCGCGGTCAAGGCCGTGACCGCCGCGCAATCGACCGGGACCGCCGACCCGCTGGGCGCCTTCACCGGTCTGACCCAGGCCGACGCCGACCTAGACCGGTTGCTGGCCACGGTGAGCGAGGAGCGCGAGGCCGCCGAGCGGCTGGCGAAGTCCTACGAACAGGCACTGTTCACCGCCCAGTCCCGGGTGCGCTCGGTGTCGGACTACATCGACACCCGGCGCGGCAGCATCGGCCCGGAGGCGCGCACCCGGCTCAACGAGGCGCTCCGCCAGCTGGAAGCGGCGCAGACCAAGAAGTCGACCAACCTCAGCGAGGCGATCGCCCATGCCAACGGCGCCGCGATGCTGGCCGCCCAGGCCCAGCAGCTGGCCAACGATGACGTACAGGCCGGCCAGCGCGACTACCAGGCCCGTTACCGGGGCGGCCAGTCCGATATGGGCGCGATGGTCGGCGGCATCATCCTCGGCAACATCCTGCGGGGCGGATTCGGTGGCGGCCACGGCGGCGGGGGCGGCGGCTGGACCTCCACCACCTACGGAGGCTCGCGGGGCGGCGGTGGCGGTGGCGGTGGCTGGCTGGGCGGCGGCGGCCGGTTCTGAGCGAACTCAGCCCAGCAGGCGCGCGGCCAGATATCCCGCGACGGAATCCAGTCCGACGCGTTCCTGCGACATCGAGTCCCGCTCGCGCACGGTGACGGCCTGGTCCTCCAGGGTGTCGAAGTCCACCGTCACACAGAACGGCGTGCCGATTTCGTCCTGGCGGCGATAGCGCCGCCCGATCGCTCCGGCGTCGTCGAAGTCGACATTGACGTTCCGGCGGAGTTCGGCGGCCAGGTCGCGCGCCTTGGGGCTCAGGTCGGCGTGCCGCGACAGCGGCAGCACCGCCACCTTCACCGGCGCCAACCGCGGGTCCAGCCG
>SYAB01000322.1 GCA_005787665.1 Actinomycetota bacterium | reverse complement strand
GTTCATCAGCCACGACCTGGCCGTCGTCGAGGAACTGTCCGACCGCATCGCGGTGATGCAGGCCGGCCGGCTCGTCGAGTGCGGACCCGCCGAGACGGTGCTACGCCACCCCGCCGAGAGTTACACCGCCCGGCTGATCGCCTCGGTGCCGGTGCCCGACCCGGCCGAGCAAGCCCGCCGCCGGCAGGCGCGGCTGGCCCAGGCGGACCGCTGAACGGCGCTATTCCGCCTCGGCGCGGTCCAGCACCGCCAGCAGATCCAGCAACTCGCCCTCGTCGACCAGTCCGCGTCGGTAGCAGGCCCGGGCCATGTCGCCCAGCACCGGCAGGGTGAACCGGCGCCGCTGATTCGCCCCGACCCGCAGCGGTTCGATGGGCGAGCCGTCCGGGTAGGTGAAGACACCCGACCGGATGCCCCGATTCACCCACTGAACCGATCTGCCGAAGAACCGGGCCACCTCGCCGGTGCCGTAGAACTTCTCGGTCGCCGCGCTGCGCGGCCGCACCCGGCGTGGAGCCGGGGGCCTCGGCGGCTCCCGGTCGAGGGCGTCGGTGATCTCGGCGAGCAGCGTGCGCATCCCTGCGTCGGCGACCGCGGCGTGGTCGAGTTCGTCGACCGCACGGACCTCGGCGCGCAGCGCGAAATCGGCCGGACTGAATCCACCGTCCATCGTGCAGGGTTCCAGCCTCGACCCCATCAGCATGTTCAGTCCGTGGCGCTGCAGCACCAGGCTCACCCGGCGCATGTGCTCCTCGCGACCGAGGTCGTCCACCGGGAAGGGCACCCACACGTCGGTGCGAGTGGCGATCGCCCGGCTCAGGGCGGTCAGCACCGCCTCAACCTCGGCGAGCTCGTCGTGGCCGCGCGCCTCCCCCGGCTCGAAGGCGTAGGTTTCGGCGATCACCGCACCCTGTTCGGCCGCCTTGTCGGTGAGGTCAAAACGCTGCACCGTATCGGAGTCGCCGAGCACGATCACCGCATAACTGGTATTGACGGACTGGTCCATCGCACCCCCCTTGTGCTGAACTTTGTGCTGAACACCAACTGTTTTCACCCGCAGGTTAGCAACGGCCTCCGACAGAAATCGGTGTCACTAACCGGCGGCGTCACCTCCTAGCGCACGTCCGATCACACCGTGGTCGAGAGTGAAGGAATCCTCGTCCCACACCTCGTCGAGCAACCAGACCGACATCGCCTGGGCCCGCGTCGCGCAGGAAAAGTAGACGTTGGGCAGCGACACCTGACGGTGCAGCGAGTTGGGCACGAACCCGGTGAAACACAGTGTGGCGTTGTCGTGGACGAAACTGCCGAACCCATAGCCGGTGGATGCGCTCGCCAGCTCGGCGGAGTTAAGGCGCAGGGCTAATTCCGCACCTTCGGCTGCCGAGGCGCCGGGGAACGGAAAGCGCTGCAGGATCAGCAGTCCGTTGCCGTAGAGCGGATGAGCCTGACTGCCCATCACCTGACACAGCGACGACCGCTCGCCGAACGGGAACTCCACGGTGAAGCCCTGCCCGCCCGCGGAGGCACCGACCGAAGGCGGGCGCTGCATGTACTCTTCGACGGCGCGCGCGAAGTCGGCCTCGGGCCACTGGCAGGGCTGCTTACCCTCCTCGATGAACACCCGCGGGGCGAAGAGCATCTCGTCGGGGGTGGGCCGCGGGCCGCTGCGGGGGTGGGCGCTGACCGCGGGCGTGGCGCCGAGTGCCTCGGCCAGCTTGGTCCCGAGCATTCCGGCCTCCGCGATCTGCAGCACCGCCGCCGAGGCCAGCAGGACCCCCATCCAGCCGGTGATCTCCTCGTGCACCCGGCCCAGCGAAGCCAGGCTCAGCGTCCGGGCGTCGGGGTCATAGACCGGGCCGGCCATCGCCGCGAACCGCATCGGGCCCTCGTTCAACTCGGCCAGGGCCGATTCGGTGAGGTCGAGGTCGGCCACCATCTCGGTACGCACCCCGATCAGGTAGCCCGGCTCGCCGTCGGGGCCGGTTTGTTCGCCGAGAATCTCGATGGTCTGAGCGTTCTGGTCGGCCCACCAGGTGAAGCCCGTGTCGCTGCGGACCGACCACTGCTCGTCGACCTGCAACTGCTCGGTGAAGAGCCAATCGATGACCTGCTCGCCGACGTTCACCCGGTCCCCTCTCGTCCACCTCTGGGCTCACGCTAGCCGCGCGCACCGACAGCGTGAACACCTCGCGCTGTAACGCCGGGCGGGCCAGGACATACAGTGTGTTTGTACCCCGACAGCAAACGCCAGCCAGGGAGAGTTTCCATGACGGTGTCCGTTCGTTCCCACCTCACCGCCGGCCTCGCGGCCGGCCTGGTGGCTGCCGCCGTGGTAGCACCCATCGCCGCGCCGGCTCCGGTCACCGTCGCCTCGCCGGCTCTCGCCTCGCCCGCCGTCGCGCTGACCGCGGCGTTGTCGGCGTTTCCGACATTTCCCGAGATCATCGATGTCGCGCTGGCGGCCACGCCGGGTGAATGGATTATCAACGCCTACAGCGTCGTGCAGCCGTGGGTGGAATACGGCGTCGAACTGTTCGCCTGGGCCACCGAATGGCTGCCCTGGCCGATCGGCCTGCTGGCACCCCAGGCCAACATCATCTACAGCGGCTGGCAGCCGTTCGCCGAGTCGGTGGTCTACAGCCTCGCCTTTCTCGTCGACGGGCAGTTCGACCTGATCGTTCCCACCCTGACCGCCGGAATTCAGACCGGTGTCACCAACCTCATCCAGAACGAGATCAACTGGATCCTCGGCTTTTTCCCGCCCCTGCCCCCCATCGGTTTCGCCGCGGCAACCGTGCCGAACAGATTCGGCGTGCAGGCTGTCGCAACTCCCGAGGCGGCCGTTGCCGAGACGGTTGTTGCCGAGGCTGTTGTTCCTGAGACGGCGGCCGGCACCGAGACCGCTGACGCCGAGACCGCGGCACCGGCCACGACCGACACCGGCACCGCTGTCGCGGCCGGCACCGACGCAGTCGTCGCAACCGACACCGCTGTCGCGGCCGACACCGAGGCGAACCTCGATACGCCGATCGCCGCGGTGCCCGAGTCCAGCGTTGCGGAGCCCGCGCCCCGCGCCGCGGAGCGTGCCCCACGCCGGGTTCCCGCCGCGGCTGCCGCGGCAGTCGCCCCGGCGAGCGAGAGCCAGGCTCCGCAACCCAAGGGCGGCAGGGTCACCCGGGCCGCCACCGGCGACGTGAACGACGCCGGCACCTCGGACCGACCCTCCCGGGCCGCACGGGTTGCGCGCTGAGCCCGGCTCACTCGGTCACCGCCACCCTGCTTGCGCAGCAGCGCTGCTGTACTAGCGTCGCGTGGCGCGCTTGAGGATCAGTCCGTAGAGCACCACATTGATCAGGCCGAGCACGGCCGCCGCCCACCACTGGGCGGTCCGGGTCAGCCCGTCGGGATAGAGCAGGCCGCCCAGGTAGTGCTCGATGAAGCCGCCGCTGTAGCCGCTTTGGCCGGCCTGGTGGCGCAGCGATACCTCCAGCGGGGTCAGCGGGCACACTCCCCCGGAGACCTCGATCCACAGGCCCCATGCCAGCGCCGGCAGATGTAACCAGGCCAACCGGGGCCAGCGCCACACGGCGAACGCCCCGAGCACCACCCAGACGACGAACAGGCCATGGACGACCATCACCGCATCGGCGAGACGTCCTGCGATCACCCGCCCGGGACGATGGTGGCCGGCATGACCGGGATCGGCGTGGGCGGCGGGTCGAAATATCCGGGCGGTGGCGGCCCGTCGAGCGGGTAGTAGCCGGGCGGAAGCGGAATGCGCCCGCCCTCCGGACCTTCTGCCACACCGGCGGACGGCGCCTCCGAGCCCGGCGACTTGGTCGAGATGTACCCGGGCGGCAGGGTGGTCGCGGGGCCGGCGCCGGGCGGCCGGGTCGGCCGTTCACCACCCAAGCCGAGGATTTCGTCCTGGGTGAAGGTCGGGTTCTTGGCCTGGTCCCAGAGGTCCATCAGGGTGCCCAGCACACCGTCGCCGAACTTGCCCGAGCCGTACTGGGCGTTGGGAATCTCCGGCACGTCGGGCGTGAAGACGGGCGGGGGTACCGGCTCGGCCGCCGGGTCCGCGGGGGGTGCCGCCGGGTCGGCGGGGGGAAGCGCGGGTTGCCGGGGCGTCATCGGCGACGAGGGCGGCGGCGGGGCGGGGGGCGGCGGAACGGGCACCGTGGGGGTGGTCGGCGGGGCGGGCGGCGGGACCGGGTCGGCAACGGCCGGTGCCGCACCGAACGTCGCGGCACCGAGAACGGCCGCACCCGCCAGGGCCGCCCGGATTGCGCGGTGGCGTGTCGTCATCGCACCCCGATCCTCTCGTCTGATCCGCCCCGATCGTCGCACACACGACGGGTAGGCCGCGCCGAGCGTGCATCCACTGCGGGAAACAGGCCCGAAAACCGCAGCGGATTCACGATCGGCGGTGGACTCAGACCGCGACCGCCACCGTCAGGACCGCGGTCCCGGGAATCAGTTCGAAGTAGCCGTCGCCGGGCCTGCCGGCGGCCACCGCGGCCGCGCTGAGGATGGCGGGGTTGAACAGCAGCGTGATTCCGGCGGCCAGTCCGATGAGCACCGTCGCCGCGACGCCGGCCACCTGGCCGACGACCGCGCCGATGATGTTGTCGCCGAGGATCGCACCGATCCCCTGGCCGACGGCCGCGCCGAGCGCGATCTGGAGGGCGGGTTCCCGCAGGACCGCCTGCACGACGATGTCGGTCACCTCGCTGATCGGTGTCCCGCCCAGGATGTCGGCGGCCAGATCATTGATCAAACCGCCGAAGGCGGCGTTGGCCAGCACCGAGGCGGTGGCGGCCTCGGTGACGCGGCCGGCCAGCGAGGTCAGGAACGGGCTGTCGATCCCGCTGTCGCGCAGCAGGTCGGTGACGACCTGCTGGGCCGCTTCGCTCAGACCGTCACGGATCTCGCCGCTGTCCAGGATGGTGTCCAGGTAACCCGGCAGCACTGCTTCCAGGGCCTCCCGCAGGGCGGGGGCGGCGGCCAGTGCCTGAACCGCGCCCTGCACCGCATCCCCGAGATCGGTTCCCGCCAGCAGGGCGGCCGCGATCTGTTCGACGGTGTCGGTCAGGGCGGTGCTGACGCCCGGGTAGCCGAGCACGTCGGTGACCGCGGAGCCGAGGAGGGCGGCAGTCGCCGCACCGAAATCCGGGTCGGCCAGCAGGCCCGCGACCGTAGGCCCGAAGCCGGCGCCGAGCAGGTCCCCGATCAGCGTCCGGATGGCCTCGTCGTCGGCCAGTCCGGTCAACACCGCCGCGACACCGGCGCCCAGCGCCTCCTGAACCGCGGCGTTGCCCAGGATGGTC
>SYAB01000321.1 GCA_005787665.1 Actinomycetota bacterium | reverse complement strand
TCGATCGGGTAGCCCCGGTAACGCAGGATTCCGGCATCGCCGTCGATATAGGTGATCGCGCTCCTGGTCGCTGCGGTGTTCACAAAACCCTGGTCGAACGTGGTGTATCCGGTCTTGGCCAGGAGCGGGCCCAGGGCGATGCCGTCGGCTCCCTCGGTCGCGTGGACGATCTCTAGGTCCAGCTCTCCACCGGGGTACCGGAGGGTGGCGGTGTCGTCGGATGCGGCCACTTCAACCCTTTCTTGCGCCTAGCGACGGCAGTCAGCGTCGTCGATAGGTCACGCTACTGTGCGATCGCAGTGAACGTAGTCGCTATCACCCGGGCTCGCCCGACGGGGTCGGGTCCGACGGCGCCCACGGTTTGCAGAGCCGGGTGAAAATCGCGTAGCTGGATTCGATGCGATCGCTGACGGTGCCGGGATCGCCGGCATTGCTGCCCGGAGTCCCCAGTGCGGTCGCCATCAGGACGGCCCAGGTGTCGAACACGATGCGGACCGCCGGGTGGGTCACCCGCAGCCCCATCCGCTCGGCGATCGCGGCGACGACCGCATGGGTGGAACCGTCCGGGCGGAAGGTGAACGACGCCAGGCTCAGCATGGGCGTGCTGTTGACGATGCTGAGGAACCCGCTGATGCGGTCGAAGGACATCGCGCCCGGATCGCCCCGATCGGCGGCACCGAACACCTCGACGTGGGCCCGGACCAGTGCCTCGTGCTCGGTGATGTCGTGAGGCTGGCGGATCAGTGCCGCCGCGACATACTCGGACGTCTCCTCCATCAGGGCGCCGATGACGGCTTCCTTGTTGGGGAAGTACCGGCTGAAGGTCCGGGGCGAGACGTCCGCAGCGGCGGCGATCTGGTCGACGGTGGTCCGCTCGTAGCCCTGCTGGGCGCACAGCCGCGCGGCAACATCGACCAGCGTTGCGCGGGTGCGTTGCTTTTTTCTCTCCCGCAGGCCTACGGCCGCGTCCCCGGTGCGTTGAGGCACCGCTCAATGGTAGGCCGGGACACCCGATCCGGGGCAGTGAAGCAGCCAGAGGATGACGGCAGTCAGGGTTGCAGACGCTCGATCCGGTCGCCCGTCACCCGAATCCGGTTGTGGATCCGGTTTTCTCGGCCCTGCCAGAACTCGATCACCTCGGGGCCGATCCGGTACCCGCCCCAGTGCGGCGGCACCGGACCCTCGTCGTGGCCGGCGAACCGATCGGTGACCGCGGTCAGGCTGGCGGTCAGCTCGGCCCGGGAGCCGATGGCCCGGGACTGCTCGGATGCCCAGGCGCCGAGTTGGCTGCCCCGCGGACGGCGGGCCCAGTACTGCGCGGTCTCCTCGGGGCTGACCTTGGAGACCGGCCCGCGCACGTGCACCTGCCGTCCCAGCGCGTACCAGGGGAACGTCACCGAGGCGTAGGGCGTCCGCGCCAGATCCGCGCCCTTGGCGGAGTCGTAGTTGGTGTAGAAGGTGACGCCGTCGGCCTCGACGCTCTTGCACAGCACGGTGCGGGTGTTCGGTCGCCCGTTCTCGACGGTGGCCAGCACCATCGCGTTCGGCTCCACAATCCCGGCGGCCTCGGCGTCCTCGATCCACTTGTGCAGCAACAGGAGCCAGCCGTCATCAAGCCAGTCCACATCGAGGTCGGTGCTGCCGTCCTTCTCCACCGACCCGTACTCGACCCGCATCGCTGCGAGCCGGTGTGCCGGTGTGGGCCCCTCTGCGTCAACCACCCCGTCACGGTACCTGGCAGAATCCGCCGCATGACCGCACTCCCGGACGACTTCGTCTCAGGCCTCGAGGGTGTGGTGGCCTTCACCACCGAGATCGCCGAACCGGATCGCGACGGCGGGGCGTTGCGCTACCGCGGTGTCAACATCGAGGACCTGGTGGGGCGCGGCGTGACCTTCGGGGATGTCTGGGCCCTGCTGGTCGACGGGCGGTTCGGCGATGGCCTGCGCCCTGCCGAGCCCTTTCCGCTGCCGATCCACACCGGCGACGTCCGGGTGGACGTGCAGGCGGGCCTGGCGATGCTGGCGCCGATCTGGGGGTACCCGCCACTTCTGGACATCGACGACGAGACCGCCCGCGAGGAGTTGGCCCGCGCGTCGGTGATGGCGCTGTCCTACGTCGCACAGTCCGCGCGCGGCATCCACCGGCCCGCCGTGCCGCAACGCGTGATCGACGACTGCACGACCATCACCGAACGATTCATGACGCGCTGGCACGGCGAACCCGACCCGCGATACGTGGAGGCCATCGACGCCTACTGGGTGTCGGCAGCCGAACACGGTATGAACGCGTCGACTTTCACCGCGCGGGTGATCGCCTCG
The DNA here is from genome assembly GCA_005787665.1 of Actinomycetota bacterium. The sequence continues at coordinate 4,495 of SYAB01000321.1, read as the reverse complement.
ACCGGCGCGGACGTCGCCGCGGCGCTCTCGGGTGCGGTCGGGGCGATGAGCGGCCCCCTGCACGGCGGCGCACCGGCCCGGGTGATCCCGATGATCGAAGCCGTGGAGGGCACCGGCGACGCCGGCGCGGTGGTGCGCGGCATCCTCGACCGCGGGGAGAAGTTGATGGGCTTCGGCCACCGGGTATACCGGGCCGAGGATCCCCGCGCCCGGGTGCTGCGCGCCACCGCCCGCAGGCTGGACGCCCCGCGCTACGAGGTCGCCGCGGCGCTGGAACAGTCCGCGCTGGCCGAACTCCGCGAACGCCGTCCCGATCGGGCCATCGAGACCAACGTCGAGTTCTGGGCCGCGGTGATTCTGGACTTCGCCGAGGTCCCGCCGGCGATGATGCCGGCGATGTTCACCTGCGGGCGTACCGCCGGGTGGTGCGCCCACATCCTCGAGCAGAAGCGGCTGGGCAAACTGGTCCGGCCCGCCGCGTTCTACGTCGGCCCGGCACCCCGCTCCCCGGAGTCGGTGGCGGGCTGGGACGAGATCAACCACACCTGAGTGCCTCGCACCCGGCCCCGCGAGGGAGACGCGTCATCGCGTCAGCGGGGCCGTTTCAGCGCGAGGATGTGTCTGCTCGGCGGGCGGGCGGCGGCGAGCATGTCCGGCACCGCGGTGAACTTCACCCGGGGCCGCCCGGCAGCCGCGCCCCGGGCGATCTCGGCGGCGTCGATCGCCCGCCACCCGGCGAGGTCGACCATATCGGGCTGCCGGGAACGGATGAGCTTCGCCAACGCGGCCGGTCGGGCGACCGGCGGCGCCAGCAGACCGGCGTTGAAATCCTCGACCAGCGCGGCGACGGTCTGCATCGCGCAGGACTTGTTGGTGCCGATGAACCCGGTGGGTCCGCGTTTGATCCAGCCCGCGACGTAGACGCCCGGCACCGGCCGCCCGTCGCCGGGTTCGACGACGCGTCCCTCGCGGTTGGGCACCACCGCGGCAGCCTCGTCGAAGGGCAGTCCGGGGATGCGGGCCCCGCGATACCCGATCGAGGTCAGCACCAGCCCGGCCTCGTAACCGAGGATCTCGGTGGATCCGGTCCGGAGGAACTCCACGCCGGCCACCCGGTCACCGCCCAGGATGCGCCGCGGCGTGAGCCGGTAGGCCAGCCGGATGCGCCGTCGCCCGGAGCGACCGGAGGCCTCCGGAAGCGCGGCGAGGATCTCAAGTTTCGCGCGGGTGCCCGGATCCTGAGCGTCGGCCAGATCCCGGCGCACCAGGCGATGATCCTCGGCGTCGAGGACGACCTCGGTGGCCTCGTTGGCCACGTTGGCCACGTTGGACATAGTGGCCACAGTGGCCTCAGTCAGACCAATCAGTTCGGGGAGGGTGAAGGCGGAGTCGGCCGGATCGCGCCGGGCCGCGACCACCACCTCACGCACCGACGAATGCCGCAGTGCCCGCAGGGCGATATCCGAGATATCGGTTCGGGCGAGGCTGTCCGGGTCGGTGGTCAGGATTCGGGCGACGTCGAGGGCGACGTTGCCGTTGCCGATGACCACCGCCCTCTCATGGCTCAGGTCGATCGGCCGGGTGGCGAAGCTCGGGTGTCCGTTGATCCAGGCCACCACATCGGTGGCGCTGCCGGTACCCGGCAGCCCCATCCCCTCGACCTCCAGTCGACGATCCCCCGGGGTACCCACCGCGTAGAGCACCGCGTGGTGGTGAGCCATGAGATCGTCGTGTGAAACATCCTTTCCCACATCGACATTGAGGAAATAGGTGAACCCGCCGGCCTCGGACATCCGATCGAACAACCGGGTGATCGCCTTGGTGTTCTGGTGGTCCGGAGCGACACCCGCGCGCGCCAGACCATAAGGCGTCGGCAGCCTGTCGAAGACGTTGACCCGCACACCGGACTGGGTCAGCAACTCGTCGGCGGCATACATCCCGGCCGGTCCGGATCCGACGATCGCCACCGTCAGGTCGCGGCCGCGCACCCGCGGCGCTGGGAGCACCGGCGCCAGTTTCGAGGTCGGCGGCAGCTTCACCCCGGCGGGCCGGGGGGGATAGTGACCGGCGTTGACCGCGACGAAGGGCAGTTCCCCGGCGCCCAGCCGGCTGTCGGGCCGGATCGCGCCGACCGGGCACGCGCTCACGCACGCGCCGCAGTCCACGCACGCGTCCGGGTCGATGTAGAGCATCTCCGCCGTCGCGAAGCCCGGCTCGTCAGGGCTCGGGTGGATGCAGTTGACGGGGCAGGAGTAGACGCACGACCCGTCGCTGCAGCACGACTGTGTGATGACGTGGGGCATCGGCTTCGGCCGCCCGCGCGGTCAGGCCGCGCTGCGCAGATGGCGCCGTTGCGGCTCGCTGCGGAACCGGCTGGGGGGCCCGCTGATCTTGCACAGCCGCCACACCAGCCGTGCCAGCGGGTTCATCAGCCCGGTGTCGTAGCAGAGCATCCGCACATCACCGAACATGTCCTGCAACCACTTTCGGGACTCGGGGGACCGGAAGAACAAGTCCTTGCGGACCTCAAGGGGGATGCCGTACTCGCGGAAGAAACTACGCGGCGGCACCAGGATGGCCTGACACAGGACACGCATGATCAGCGGCACGTTCACCGACAGCAGCAGCCGTTGGGTCCGGCTCAGATGCGGCAGTCGCTTACGCAGGTACTCGTGGGCGAAGGAGATGTGCCGGGCCTCCTCGGCCACATGGATGGCCATCACCTTCTCCATGATCGGGTGGAGATCCCGGCCCTCACGGAGCACGTCCTTCTGGGTGTGGTCAATCGGTTCCTCGCCGGCGAGCACCCCGAAGAAGAACGGGATGGGCAAGGGTCCGGCGACCAGTGGGATCAGCGGTGACAGCCACCGCAGCAGGCGCGGCATACCCGGCACGTCGACGCCGATGCGGTTGACCATCTCCTGGAACATCAGGGTGTGATTGCCCTCCTCGATCGCCTCGTGGGTGCAGTAGCGGTATTCCGGGGACCCGTTGGGCACCCAGAACGAGTAGTTCATCAGCCCGCGAATGAGAATCGACTCGAACTGCAGGCCGACCTTGGCGACGTTGGCCTGTCGCCACTGCCCGATCGCGATCCGGGTCGACACCGGCTGGGCCCGGTACCAGGGATGCCTCCCGAAGACATCGGTCTCGGGGAGAATCCAGCGCTCGTCGTCGGCGGTCACGACGAACTCCGGGGAGTCCCAGTCGATATCGGTGTAGGGATTGAAGCTGCGCCGCACCGACCCTTCGGACAGCGTGGTCAGCAGGTCGACGTAGGCCATGTCGTCGCCGACCTCCATATTGCGGCGCCAGCGCCTCACCACGCGGGTCTTGGCCATGAACCACCTCCGGGGACGGTTTACAAAGTGGTGCCTGATGTCAAAAACGGTACCGCGGGTATCGCATACTGTAAATACCCTTGCCGGACTCATCCGGGCCCTCGATTTCTGCCCCGGGCGCCCCGGATCCTAGGCTTGGGCCATGGCTGACTTCCCCCAGCTCACGATCCCCACCGACCTCAAGCCCGCCGACGGCCGCTTCGGGTGCGGCCCGTCGAAGGTGCGGCCCGAGCAACTGGCCGACCTGCTGGCTGCGGCGAGCATCCTGGGCACCTCGCATCGCCAGGCACCTGTCAAGCAACTCGTGGGCAGTGTGCGCGCTGGGCTGAGCGAGCTGTTCCGGCTGCCCGACGGCTACGAAGTCGTGCTCGGCAATGGCGGCTCGACCGCCTTCTGGGATGTCGCGGCGGCCGGCCTCATCGCGCACCGCAGCGCGCACCTCGACTTCGGCGAGTTCGGGTCGAAGTTCGTCGCCTCGGCCTCGGCGCCGTGGCTCGAGACTCCGCACGTGGTGCAGACGCCTGGCGGCACGCGTGGCGTGCTCGAGCCCGTCGACGGCGTCGACGTCTACGCCTACCCACACAACGAGACCTCGACGGGCGTCAGCGCACCCGTGCGCCGGATCGGCATGGCTCCGGATGCGCTCACGGTCGTCGACGCGACGAGCGCCGCCGGCGGCATCGACCTCGACGTGGCCGAGACCGACGTCTACTACTTCGCCCCGCAGAAGAACTTCGCGGGCGACGGCGGCCTGTGGTTCGCCCTCATGAGCCCGGCCGCGATCGCGCGTGCGGAATCCATCGCGGCAACCGATCGGTACGTTCCCCCGTTCCTCTCCCTCACCGCGGCCATCGACAACTCGCGCCTCAACCAGACGCTCAACACTCCTGCGCTCGCGACGCTCGTGCTGCTCGACAGCCAGCTGCGCTGGATGAACACGTCGGGAGGCCTGACGTGGGCGCACGCCCGCACAGCCGAGAGCTCGAGCCACCTCTACGACTGGGCCGAGGCGCACGAGCTCGCGACGCCGTTCGTCGCCGACCCCGAGCACCGCTCGCAAGTCGTCGTCACGATCGACTTCGACGACTCGGTCGACGCCGCGCGCGTCGCCGCAGTGCTGCGTGCGAACGGCATCGTCGACACTGAGCCCTACC
>SYAB01000320.1 GCA_005787665.1 Actinomycetota bacterium | reverse complement strand
GCCATCACCGGCGCCTACGTGGCGCTCTCCGATGCGGTGACCTACCTGGCGGCCGCCGGCAAGCTGTCGGACCCTAAACCGTTGTCGTGCGCGATCGCGGCTATCAGTGTCGGCGTGGTCGACGGCCGGGTGCGGGTCGACCTGCCGTACGAGGAAGACTCCCGCGCCGAGGTGGATATGAACGTCGTCGCCACCGACACCGGGACCTTCGTGGAGATCCAGGGCACCGGCGAGGGTGCCACGTTCCCGCGCTCGACGCTGGACAAGATGCTCGACGCGGCCCTGGGTGCGTGCGAACAGCTGTTCGCCGCCCAGCGCGAGGCACTCGCGCTGCCCTATCCGGGGGTGCTGCCCGAGGGGCCGCCGCCGAAGAAGGCGTTCGGCAGCTGAGCGCCCGGCTGCTGGTGGCCAGCCGCAACCCCAAAAAGCTGGCCGAGTTGCGTCGGGTTCTCGACGCGGCCGGGGTGCTCGGGCTGGAACTGCTGTCCCTCGACGATGTCGCGCCCTATGACGAGGCACCCGAGACCGGCGCGACCTTCGAGGAGAACGCGATCGCCAAGGCGCGCGACGGCTTCGCCGCCACCGGGCTGCCGACGCTGGCCGATGACTCCGGGCTCGAGGTCGCTGCCCTGAACGGCATGCCGGGCGTGCTCTCGGCCCGGTGGGCCGGCGGGCACGGCGACGACACCGCCAACTATTCGCTGTTGCTCGCCCAACTGCGTGACGTACCCGACGGCCGACGCGGTGCGGCGTTCGTCTCGGCTTGCGCGTTGGTCACCGGCCGGGGCCGACAGACGGTGGTCCGCGGTGAGTGGCCGGGCGCGATCGGACGGGAACCGTTGGGCGACGGCGGATTCGGCTACGACCCGGTCTTCATGCCCGACGGTGAACACCGCAGTGCCGCGCAATTGAGCCCGGCGGAAAAGGATGCGGTGAGCCACCGCGGGCGGGCGCTGGGACTGCTGGTGCCGGCGCTGCGGGGGTTGGTCAGAGGTTGAACCGGTTCTTGATCTCGCGCGTCTGAACCTGCTCGACGATAATGCCCAGCAGGGGAATGGTGCCGGCCAGGAGCACGCCGATGGTCTTGGCGATCGGCCAGCGCACCTTCACCGCGAGGTTGGCGGTGAACAGCAGATACACGAAGTAGACCCAACCGTGGACCACGCCGATCCAGTTCGGCGGGTTGTCCACCTTCACGATGTACTTCAGCACCATCTCGTAGACGAGTGCGATCAGCCAGATACCGGTCATCCACGCCATGACCCGGTAGCCGTTGAGCGCGGACCGGATCTTCTCGACCGGAACGATCGGCGGGGTATCGGGTGCGGTCATGCGGTCGTCCTGTTCTGGTCGGCATGGTCGGTCTGGTCGGCCCCACGATCTGCCTTCGCGAGTTCGGCGAGGTAGGCGTTGTACTCGCGCAGGGCGGCGTCGGTGGGTTGGGTGCTCGCGACCGGTCGGTCCGGCAGTATCCCGGCCGGTATCTCGGTGACGTCACCGGCGGCGCCGGGCGGCTCCGGTGGGGCTTCCTCGTAGCGGATGAACTTGCGGTAGGCGTACAGGCAGAAACCGGCGAACAGCGGCCACTGCAGGGCATATCCAAGATTCTGGAAGCTGCCGGAGTTGGACTCCCACCGGCTCAGCTGCCACCAGCCCAGCGCCAGGCAACCGGCGGCGGCGACGATCGCCAGCACCAGCAGGCCGTACTTGCGGCGGCGGGGGATGGACACATCTAGACGGTACCGGTGATCAGCCGCGATACGATCGACGGGTTTGCGGGCGTGGTGAAATTGGCATACACGATGGCTTTAGGTGCCATTGCTCGAGAGAGCGTGAGGGTTCGAGTCCCTCCGCCCGCACTGGGAGAACGTCGTGGCACTACGAGGGTTGCCCGTAGACGGCAACCACGACGGAGCGGTCGAGGCTGTTCTCGGACCACACGCCGATCGCGGTGTTCCTGCAGTCGGACATGATCGCCAATGATCGGGGATCGTTGTACCACTGATTGATAACGTCGACGTTGTTGATGGCCAGGGCCGGGTTGATGGCCACGGTCTGGGCGACCGGGCCGGTGAATCCTGCCGCCGCAGAACGGCTCTGCGGAGTCGAGCCGTCGGATCCCAGATCGCCGTCGAGAGCCCGGTTATTGAGCACATCTCTGGCATGCCATTGGGCTGCGAGTCGTAACGCGGGATTCGATCTGATGTCGACGGTGCAGCCGGCCTGGTGCTGGATGGTGTAGACGTTGGCGATCACGCCGTTGTTCAGTCGAGCGTTGTCCGCACCGGCGGGGGGAGCGGTCAGCACCGACATGGCGATCAGGGTGGTCAGTGTGGCCATCCTTGATGGTGTGCGGATCACTCTGTGTCAGCCTCCGGCGTTCGGGGCCGGCATGTAGTGCGCGGCGGACTGGCGCAACTGCCAGATCATGGCGGGGCACAGTTCATTGACCGCCTGGTTGATCAGATAGGCCGCCTGGTAATCGTCGCTGGTCGCGAAGTCGGCTTTGATCGTGGTGAGGTTGTCGGTGTAACTGGATCCGCGTCCGACGCTGTCGCAGATTCGGCGTCCGTAGGCAAGTGCAGCGTCGGCGTTGGGGAAGTTGTAGCCGGGGCGCATCGTCACGTTGACCAGGTACGCGACAGCGTCGGCGTGGGCACCCGGCGATGTGGTCAGCGTGCCGATGCCGATCCCGGCGACTGCCACGGCGATCGCTCTACGCATCGTCGACTCCTGGCATCAGCGCAGCGGGGTGAGGGAACGCCGGGGCGGCGGCGGGTCCTTCACCGTGGTGTCTGGCACCCCCTCGACAGCGGCCATCCGCATGTAGCGGAAGACCGCTTCGGCCCGGTTGGATGCTTTGAGCTTGCGCAACACGTTCTTGACGTGCGTTTTCACCGTGCCCTCGGCGATCACCAGGTGGGTGGCGATCTCGCTGTTGCTGTTGCCCTGAGTCATGAGGGAGAGAACCTCGATCTCTCGGCGTGACAGCAGTGCTTCGATGCGGGTATGGGCCGCCAGTGATGCCGCGACAGGCGGTGGCGGTTGCTCGGCGCTGAGATCGACGGGTGGGCCGAAGCTGGTGTTCGCGGTGCAGAGGTTCTCGGCGGCGGTGGCGACATCGCGCGCCATGCGCTGAATTTCGTTGCGGGCCGAATGTAATCGTTCAACGAGCGCCGCCCGTCCGAAGGCGTAGCTGAATCCTTCTGCGAACAGCGCGAGCACGGCAAGGTCATCCCGGTCGACGTGGCGACGGCTGCTGTAGCAGTCGGCGTGCAGCATCCCGATGACTCGGCCTTCAGACATGATCGGCGCTGCGACGTAGGAGCGGGATAGGGATGCGGTCCGGATCGCGGCATTGGTCAGAGGATTGTTCTGCACGTCATCGACGAGAATCGGCGCACGCCGGCGCACCATTCCACTTTCGACGAGCATATGGTCGAGGCGCAGCGGGTGGCCGAGGCCTGCCTGCGCGATTCTGTCTGCCGATTCCGGATCAGCCTGGACGTAGACACGTTTCACCGTCCACGTCGACTCTTCGATACTCGAGACGATGACCCGGTCAAAGCCGCATCGGCAGAGGGCGGCCGGGGCCCGATCAAGCATTTGCTCGATCGTTTTCACGCCGTGCAGCCGCGAGAGGGCGTTGCGAACGGCCTCGTAGCGCTTGTGGGTCTGTCGGACGCGACCCTGACTGACCCCGACCTGCAGTGCGGTGACCTCGGCAAGCAATTCGGTGAGTCGCGCCAGGGTTGATCCGAGCATGGTGACGTGGGTTGATCGGGTGAGGTCGACGAGCCGTTGGTGGGCCGCCTCGAGGGCGGGTTCGATGGTGGTGAAGCCGAAGTCCTCGACCGTGATGTCCTGCTCCGCGCCGGTGAAGGCCGCGACGTCCCGGAGCGCCACGACGATGCGATCCCGCAAATCCTGGTCGCGCAGCGGCTCACCGACGAGTGACCATTCCTCGTCGTCGCGAGCCGCCTGTGGCCTTGCCGCGGGGGCCGTCGGACCCCACGGCGGGGGAGTGGACCAAGACGCGGCCGTATCGCGGACCGTGAGCGTGGCGGGAGTCACACCTCGACGGTAGGGAGACATGAGTCACTTGGGTATGGAAGCTGCTTCCGAATCTTGCCCAGGGCACTGGAAGCTACTTACAGCGTGGCCTCCTCGGCGTCCTAGTGGTCGGGTTGTGCAGCGCTCGCCAGGGCACCTGCGCTGAGATTGGCGCCCGCCTCGGCCAGTCGCAGTGCCACTTCGAGCTCGAGCCGGCGTTCCGTCAGCGGTCGTTCAAGGAGGTCTTTCGCCTGGTTAACGCGGTAGATCACGGTGTTCTGGTGAATACCGAGGCGCTCTGCGGTTCGGCCCCAGCTCATGCCCTCTTCGAAAAACGCGATCAACGTGGAGCGCAGCCGACGGCTGCGCTCGGAGTCGGTACTGAGTTCACCGAGTTCGCGCGTGACGTACTGGCGGGCCATGGACAGATCACGGGTGAGCAGGGCGTTGAGTGCGATATCGGGATAACAGACCACCGTTCCCGCCGGGTGGGAGAACACGCCGGTGACGAGTCGGCCGTCGCCGGCCTGGCGGTGGGACTGCACGAACCCTTCCAGTCCATGGCCCAGGTCCCCGACCGCGGCGAGCAGGGGCGGGTCGACCGATACCGAGACCGCCGGGGTGAGGTTGGGGCCGGCGGTCCATGCCCACACCGCGGAGGCGCCGGCCGGCACGACGAGCAGTTCGATTCCCTTCATCTCGTGAGCGATGGCGGCGGCAGCGCGTTTGAGGGCCTGCAGGGGCGGCTTGTCCTGGGCGCGGGGGTCGCTCCAGACGATGATGGCGGCGTGGTGCCGGTCGAGGTCATATCCGAGGGCCGCGCTGGTGGCGCGCAGGTCCACGGGGCGCCCGGAGACGATGGCGACGACGAGTTCGGCGCGCACCGAATCCGCGCCGCGCGCCCACAGTTCACGTTCGCGCTGGTAGTGGTCGACGAGGTCGCCCGATACCTTCTCGCAGAATCCGAAGAGATACTGCGAGACCGTGTTTGCCAGCTGCCACTTCACCTTCTCCGGCGCCTCCAGGGCGTCGACCGCCTCACGGAGCGCGGCGTCGCAGATGCCCAACCCGATGACGTAACACCGTGGGATCGCCGCGACGCTGATCCCCCGATGGGCCAGGGTGGTGACCCAGTCCAAGGTGACGTCGGGCGCTTGAGCCGCCGACGGCGACTCCCCGGCCTCGATGCCGCGCAGGACAGCTTGGACATTGCTCAGCGCCGCAGCGACCGTCAGCTGTTCGATCTCACGGTCCTGCGGATTATGCAACTCGGCGACCACCTCGACGGCGCGCAGCCCGATGCGTTCGCCCAATGCGGCAACATCGACTGACGCTATGACTGCAGCGGCTTCTTCAGATGCCATGCTCGCGATGCTTCGATCCCCTGTTGTCCCGATATGACGGCCCGGACAGGCTGACCGTACACCGTGAACGGGTCAGTCGAAGACCAGCACGGGCTTGATGACCTCGCCCCGCTGGGATGCCGCGATCGCCTCGTTGATCTGGTCGAACGGGAAGATGGTGATCAGCCGGTCGAAGGGGAATCTGCCGTCCCGGTACAGCTCGATGAGTCTCGGGACGAACGTCCGGGGATCGGCGTCGCCTTCGATCACTCCGGAGAGTCGGCGGCCGAGCAGCAGATGGCCCTGGTCGATGGTGATGTCATGCTCGAGGCCGTGAAAGCCCACGGTGACGCAGTGCCCCGGGGAGCGAAGGATTTCCAGGGCTTGACGGATGACCGCACCGGAGCCCACCGCGTCCAGGGAGTAGTCGACACCGTTGGGCACCAGGCCCATCACGTCCCAGACGAGATCGCTGGTTTCCGTGGGGTTGAGGCAGTGCGTGGCGCCCAGGCTGCGGGCGATCTCCAGGCGATCGGGGTTGAGGTCGATGGCGATGATCGGGTCGCAGTCGAGTGCCTTGGCCGCCATGATCGCGGCCATTCCGACGGCGCCCAACCCGAAAACGGCCAGGCTTTCTCCCGATTGCGCGCCCAGGACGTTCATCACGCTGCCGGCCCCGGTCTGCAGTCCGCACCCCAGCGGTCCCAACAGATGCACGGGCAGGTCCTTGTCCACCTTCACGACATTGCGGCTGTCGGTGATCGCCAGGTTGGAAAACGATGACTGGCCGAACCAGTTGCCGTGGATGTCCTCCGCACCGGCGTGC
>SYAB01000319.1 GCA_005787665.1 Actinomycetota bacterium | reverse complement strand
TTTTTTACACTTGACTTCAGCGTCGATGTGTTGACTCGTTGGCTCGTCCATCACCACCAGACCGATATCGGCGTTCTCCCCCTCGCGCAGCGCGATATTAGCCAGTACCTCGGCGGTGCAGGCGATGATCGGCGCGCCCGCGTTGACGGCGGCGTCCCCGGTGAGCATGCCGACGTTGTCCGCTCCGAAGACCGCGCAGAGGGCGAAGAACTTCTCGCTGACGAGCGCCTTGATCGGGGCGGTGTAATAGCTGCGCGCCCCGGCCGCCAGTGCTGCGTACTGCGCGCCGGTGGCCACCAGTGACTTCCCGGAGCCGGTCGGGGTGGCCAGGATGACGTTGGCGCCGCTGAGCAGTTCGATCAGCGCTTCCTGTTGCGCGGGGTACAGGGGAGTGCCGCCGTCGTGCGCCCAGGTGGCGAAGGAGTCGAACAGTGCGTCGGGGTCGGCGGATGAGACGCGCAACTCGGACACCGCAGAAGCCTAGTCACTCAGAACGGCGCAGTCCCCATCATGAGTCCGCTGCGGGCCCGTCCTCGCCGCCGTCGCCGTCCTGTGCCCGTCGCACGATCCCCGACTCCCCGTCGAGGGTGATGCGGTCCCCGGTGGTGAACACCCGGGTCGCGGTCCGAGTGTTGACCACCGCGGGCAGACCGTATTCGCGGGCGACGACGGCGCCGTGCGAGACGGCGCTTCCGATGTCGGTGACCAGGCCCGAGATCAGGCTGAAGTAGGGGGTCCAGCCGACGTCGGTGATCGGTGCGATCAGGATCTCCCCGCGCTGGAGGTCGGCGGCCTCGTCGAGGGTGCGCACGATCCGCGCGACACCGGTGACCCGTCCTCTGCTGACCGGGGCCCCGCGGACGACGCCGTCGGATTCGGCCGCCGCGGCGGCCAGATCCAGATCGACCCGCCCGGGTTCGCCCTGGAAGACGTCGGGGAACTCGTAGGTCTCCTGCTGGGCGAAGGCCTCCCGTCGGGCCAGGGCCGTCGCCGCGAGTCCGGTGTCGCCGCCGCGGGCCAGCCGGCCGAGTTCGTCGTGGGTGAGGAAGAAGACCGCGTCGGGGTCGGGGAGCAGTCCTTCGGCCACCAGCAGCGCGGCCAGGGCGCGGTAGGCCTCTTTGAACCGGGTGGTGACCGCGACGAGGCCGGACTTGGTCTCCTCGCGGGAGCGGACCGCCTGACGCGCCATCCGCGCCAACAGCGCGACCGCGCGCCCGGGTGCGGCGGCCTCGGGGGGCGGGGCGGGCCGGGTACGCGCTGACCCGCGCTGGCGCAGGGTCACCTGCAGCGAGCGGATCACCGGGAGCGGATCGGTACGCCACTCCGGTTGGCGCAGTTCGAGTTCCTTGATGGCGCGGTGGCCGTGGTCGTGCAGGTAGCGGTCGAACTCCGCGCGAGCCGCGCCGGCCGCCGGTGAGCGGATCCAGTCCAGTGCCGCCGCCGGATCGGCGCGGGTGAAGCAGTCCTCTCCGTCGGGGTGGGCGGCGATCCGGTCGGCGATGCGCTCGGCGCCGGTGATGATGTCGGCGCTCTCGACATCCTCGGCGCCGGCCAAAAGCGCTGCCACGGCGGCATGGTCGGCTTCGGAGGGGTCGTGGCCGCCGGCGATCACCCCGAGCAGGGTCGGTGTCAGCACGCCGGAGCCCGCCGAGGAGATCAGGTGGTAGTGCATGGCGTCGTAAATGAACGGGAGGCGACGGTCGATCTCCTGCCATGCGGCGCAGGCGGTTTCGGACGCAGGGAAGCGCAGTTCGGTGATCAGACGCTTCATTTCGCGGCGTGCGGTGGGCTGGCTGAGCAGATATCGGATGTAGCGGAACCCGTTGGCGGTGCGGCGCAGCCGCGTCGGGGGTTCCCCGCCGCGGATGGTGAACTCCGGTACGGGCCGCCCGCACACCGAGAGCGCCAGTTGTTCGGCGCTGGAACCCAGTGCGTGGGTGGCGGTCTCGCTCATGGTGCTCAGGTTGAGGAAGAGGTGCCCGGAGTTCATGATGAGGAACCGCATATCGGGCACGACCGCGTCCTGGATGCCGACCTGGACGTGCATCATCTGCATGCCGACGTCGATACTGCGCGCGGTGAACGAATAGGACAGCGGGGTGCAGGCTCCCGGGAACATCTCGCCGACGTTGCATCGGGTGAAGACATGGGTGGGATCGGTGATCGGGGTGTCGAGTTCGTTGGGGTCCGGCGGCAGGTGCGTGATGGGACGGGCCTGCAGCCAATGGATCTCGCCGTCGGCGTCGACGGCCCATTCGAGATCCAGCGGGTGACCTTCGGCGGCCTCGGCCATCAGGGCCGCGCTGAGCAGGGTGCGCCGGACGGTGTCGCCGAGAATCGCGGTGTCGCCGTCGAGATGGGCCTCGCGGGTGGCCCCGGTGCGATCCAGGACGTAGTGATCCGGGGAGGCGTGGCCGCTGACCAACGCTTCGCCCAGGCCGGCGACGGCATCGATGACGACGCGGTCCCGGCGTCCGGTGACGGGGTCTGCGGTGAACAGCACCCCGGCGCTGGCCGCGGGCGCCATGGTCTGCACGACCACCGACATGGCCACGTCGTCCCCGCCGGTGCTGCGCTGCCGGTAGGCCGTCGCCCTCTCGTTCTGCAGGGAGGCCAGGCAGGTCTCGACGGCCGCGCGTAGCGCCTCGATTCCGGTGACGTCGAGGATGGTCTCGTACTGGCCGGCGAAGCTGGCGTCGGCAGAGTCCTCGCCCAGCGCCGAGGAACGCACCGCCACCGCCCCGCCGCCCAATTCCGCATACCGCGCCTCGAGATCCTCCGGCAGGTGGCCAGGGGTGGCGCCGACGATGACGAAGGCGCGCGGGACCCGCAGACCCAACCGGACGAGCTTGGCCAGGCCTTCGGCCTTTCCGCCCACCGGCGCGTCGCCGAGGGCGTCGAGGGTCAGGATGACGGGGGAGTTCACCGGCTCAGGTCGTATTCGTGCAGACCGGATTGGTCGTGGAGCCTGACGTATTCCTTGAAGCGCCCGGGAAACAGGAAGGGGGTGCGGCCTCTCGCGTCCTGGTAGTAGCTGCTGCACGACGGCGATGCCCAGGAGTAGCGCGCGAAGCGCGGCGCCAGCCAGTCGTTGTAGGCGCGGCTGACCGCCGGCTTGACGGCGAGCGCGCGCACATCGGCCGCCTGCTTGGCCGCGAGCAGCCCCACGATGGTCGCGATGTTGCGTTCGACGGTGCGGAAGTAGGGGGCGTCCAGCGGCAGGCCGTTGGGTCCGGCGGCGAAGAAATAGTTCGGGAAGTGCGGAACTGCAATACCTTTGAAGGCTTCGATGGTGTCCGACATGGCCTCGGCGAGGCTCTCCCCGGCTTCGCCGACGACGTCGATGCGGTCGAAGTCCAGGACCCGGTAGCCCGTGCAGAAGATGATGACGTCGGCGTCGATCTGGCGGCCGGACTCGGTGGTGATCCCGGCCGGGCGCACGGCGCGCAGCCCTTCCGGGACCAGTTCGACGTTCTCGCGCAGCAGCGCCGGGTAGAAGTCGTCGGAGACCAGACCGCGTTTGCAGCCGTAGGGGTCGGTGGGGGTCAGTGCGGCGCGCAACTGCGGATCGGGGATCGCGCGGTCGATGAACTTGCGGGCCCGGGATTCGAACTGCCTGGCCCGGCTGTGGCCCAGGGTGGCGGCGTCGTGCACCAGGCCCATCAGGAACTCCTGGACGGCCCGGATGATCCGCATCGTCACCGGGAACCGCCGCCAGCGGTCGCGCTGGGCGTCGGAATAGAACTTCCGTCCCCTGGGCATGATCCAGTTCGGTGAGCGCTGCAGCACGGTGAGCCTGCCGGCGACCTCGGCCACCTCGGGGACGATCTGCACCGCGCTGGCCGCCGAGCCGACGACCACCACGCGTTTGCCGGTCAGCTCGGCGTCGTGATCCCATCGGGTGCCGTGGAAACGGGCCCCTTCGAAGTCCTCGATGCCCTCGACGTCGGGGTAGCGGGGGGTGTGCTGGTTGCCCATCGCGTTGATGACTACATCGACCTCGACACGCTGCCCGGTGGTGCTCTCCAGGACCCAGACGCCGTCGTCGCGGTACCGGGCGGCGGCGATGCGGGTGTTGAACCTGATGTGCGGGTCGAGGCCGAACTCGGTGGCGCAGGTCTGCAGGTAGGCCTCGATCTCGGGTTGGGAGACGAAGCTGGCGGACCAATCGGGGTTGGGCCGGTAGGAGAAGGTGTAGGCGTGGGCCCAGACGTCGCAGGCCAGCCCGGGGTAGGAGTGCAGGTGCCAGGTGCCGCCGACGGCGTCGGTGGCCTCGAAGATCGTGAAGTCCGAAAAGCCCTGGGCGAGAAGCTCATGACCTGCTGCCAGGCCCGCGGGTCCAGCCCCGATCACCGCGATACGCACATCGTCGCGTCGTGCCATGCCTCAGTCCACCTCGGTCAGGGCGGGCAGCTCCCGGTCCCGCAGCGCCTCGTAGCGGTGGCGGAGTTGCTCGGCGTAACTCGGTCGGGTGGGGACCAGGAACGTCCCGGAGCGGATGCCGTCGATCACCGGAGTCACGGCCTCCTCGGGAGGCATGCCCTGGGAGACGATCTGTGCCAGGGCGGCGGCCGTCCCTTGCCCGTCTTCGGTGGTGTCGACACCGAAGCGGGCGGGCCGCACGGCCGACGATCGCGCGATGGTGGTGTCGAAGGCGCTGGGAACCAGCACCGACGCGCCGATCGCCGAGCCGACCAGGGCCAGATCGTGGGCCAGGCATTCGGTCAGGGAGAAGGCCGCGCATTTGGACACCACGTAGGGCCCGGACAGCGGTGCGGAGACGAAGGCCGCCACCGATGCGGTGTTGAGGACATGGCCCTCGGTGCCCTGGGCGATCATCCGGGGCAGAAAACTGCGCTGGGCGTGGATGATTCCGTAGACGTTGACCCCGAAGGCCCACTGCCAGTCGGCCACGCTGCGCTGCCAGCACAGCCCGCCCTGAAACACCCCGGCATTGTTGACCAGCAGGTCGACCTGGCCGAGTTCGGCGAAACAGAAATCGGCCAGAGCGTCGACCGCGTCGGCATCGGCCACGTCCACCTGCCGGGCGAGGCCGTCGGGCCCGCATTGTCCGGCCGTCGCCCGCGCGCCGGCGCCGTCGATGTCGACGGCCACCATCCGCATGCCCTCGGCGGCGAGGCCGATGGCCAGCGCGCGGCCGATCCCGTGCGCGGCGCCGGTGACGACGGCGACCTTGCCGTCGAGGTTCGGGATCACGGGGTGCCGCCCGATTGGCGGGGGGCCAGGGTCTCGCCGAGCAGGTCAGCCATCGCCTGCGCCCGATCGCGCACCGGAAACTCCGGCATGTGCACCCAGCTCAGCGCCATCGCCGAGTAGGCGCTGGCCACCAGATCGGCCAGGGTCTCGACCGCGACGTCGGCCCGTACCCGCCCGGATGCGACGGACTGGCGGATGAAGGCGGCGAAGGCCTCCTGATAACCCAGGTCGCGGTCGGCGGGGGCGGCGGCGAAGGTGATGGCCTGGATCCTGGCGGCCAGTGCGCGTTCTCTGGGCGAGGCCCCCTCCAGACGCTTCGCGAAGCTTCCGAAGAGTTCGGTGAGCCCGTCATCTATCCGGCCGGGACGCCGGGCCAGGGCGCTCAACTGCTCGGACAGGATCGCCACTTCACGTTCGCCCATCGCGGCGAGCAGGTCCGACTTGGCGGGGAAGTAGTTGAAGAACGTCCCGTACGCCACGTCGGCGGTGTCGGCGATCTCCGCGACCGTCGTCTCGTCGTAGCCCTTTTCGATGAACAAGCTTGTGGAGGCGTCGAGGAGGCGCAGTTCGATCTCCAGGCGCCGCCGTTGGCGACGGGTCGGTTGGGTCTGTGGTCGGGTCATGTCCACACTTGTGTACCACAGTACAAAATTAGACGGAGATCATTTTCGGCCGCGGCGCCTGCGGTTCGCCTCGGTGGGGTCGTCGACCCCGGTCAGCGCACCCGTCGCACCCGGGTCACCCACTGCGGCTGGGTCACGCTCCACATCCCCGTCCGCGGACCCTCGGTTTCGATGCGGAGGTCGACGTCCTCGGGGTGATCGCGAAGGACCCTCGCGGCGCTCTCGAATTTCTGGGTGCCGGGGTGGCCGGTCAGCACGCTGATGTTGGCCAACGCCAGCAGGTCGGCGAGGGAGTGGCCATACATCCGGCTGGGCTGGCGGAGCGCGTCGACCTCGACCTCGATCCCTGCCGCCGCGGCGGCGGTCGCGAGGCCGCCACCACCCTCGGACTCCGGTGCCAGGAGACGTCGGCGCTCGGCGATGGCGGCGCCGTGGCGGTGGTTGTCGCCGGTGTCGCCGCCGGACTCGACGAACGATCGCAGCACCGCTCCGCTGTAGGCGGTCTCCTCGTCGGTGGCGACGTTGACGTACACCCCACCCGGTTTGAGGAATCGCAGGATGGCTCGCAGGCTGCGCGCCGGGTCGGTGGCGAAGTAGATCATGTGCAGACCCAATGCCACATCGATGCTGCCCGGTTCGGGAAGGGCGCCGACGCTGTCGGTGGCCTCCTCGTCGATGTCGTCGAGGCCGGCAGGGGTGGCAGTACCGCTACGAAGGTGCGGATGGCGCTCCAGGAAGCCTTGGTAGGCAGCGAGATACGCGGGATTGGGTTCGGCGATCGAGACCGTTGTCCCGGCCGGCACCGCATCGGCGATGTAGGCGAAGGTCTGGCCGTCCCCGGCGCCGATATCGAAGATCCGGCCGTCGGCCGGTACCTCCTCGGCCACGGTCCGCCGCAGCAGCGGAACGAACAGATCGCGCTGGTCGGTGCCCAGCATCAGAACGCGTCCGAGCGGATCGGGCTTGAGTACGCGGGCGAACGCGTTGTGGTAGCCGCGGTAGGTATCGAGTCCCTCGAACTCGTTGCACACGATCTGCAGGGCGTCGTCCCACTGCGGAGCGAGGTCGCGGCCCATGGCCCGGTCGATCTGAATCGGCATGGTCTCTGGTCCTCATCCGCATCGCCGTCGGCGGGTGGCATCGCCGTGCGGCGGTGACGTACCCGACCATAGGCGCTAGCGTGTCGCCATGCTGCACGGTCTGCGACGCGCCTCCGCCGCCCTCATCGCCGCCATCGGACTGCTCGTCGTCTCGGCGTTGCCCGCCTGGGCTGCCCAGTCGATCACCGTGACCTGGGTGCGCCACGCGGAGTCGACCGCCAACGCCGAGGGGATCATCAGCAGCACGGTGCCCGGCCCCGGGCTGACCGCGCTGGGTGAGCAGCAGGCGTTGGCCATCGCCCAGATCCTCGACGCCAACGTCCACGACGGCATCTACGTGTCGGACATGGTTCGCACGGCGCTGACCGCGGCCCCCTACGCCGCGCTCAGCGGCATCACCCCCGACGTGGTGGGCGGGGTGCGTGAGATCACCGCCGGCTACCTCGAGGGATTACCGGGTACCGGCGCGGAGAGCCTGGCCTACACGGCAGCCGGCCTGCTCTACGTGCTGCCGGTGGCGGCCTGGTCGCTGGGCGTGCGGTCGTTGCCGGTCGTCTTCGGCGAAACGGGCAACAACTTCGACGCACGGGTCAACGACGCGCTCGCCGCCATCTATGCCAGCGGCGACGTGAACCCGGTGGTGTTCTCCCACGGCGCCACGATCCAGGCCTGGACGCTGATGAACGTCACCAACCCGGTGATCAAGGCACCGCTGGAGAACACCGGTGTGGTGGTGGTGACCGGCAACCCCGAGGACGGCTGGACGCTGCAGAGCTGGGAGGGCGAGGAGGTCAGCCCGACTCCCGATCTGCTGACCAAGCTGTTTCTGGACTTCCGCGAACTGATCGTCACTCCGCAGCGCAGCCTCTACACCATCCTGCAGTCGCTGCCCTACGATTCGTGGTTCGCCGACGGGAGCTCGCTGGCCACCGTGGCCGCCGCGGTGTGGGACGGCATCGTCGCGATCGTCACCGCGCCGATCACCTTCGTCACCTCGGTCATCCGCGATATCGGGCAGGCGATCGTGCCGTCGAGGGCCACCGCGCCTTCCCCGGCGGGAACGCAGACCCGCGAAACCCCGGGTGAGGTTGCCGCCGGGTCGGTCGCGCCGGGCGCCGCGCCGGTGGATGGTGCCGCGGCGCCCGGCCCGCTGTCCGTCGGTGATCCCGGCGGCAGGGTCTTGCGCCGCGATCGTGAGCCGAGGCCCCCGCGGGCCACTGCGCCATCGGGGGCCGCGGCGCGGGCGGCCAGCCGTGCGGTCAGGCCCGCACCGGCCGCC